>CAZEMW010000302.1:0-5335 GCA_964513105.1 uncultured Fibrobacterota bacterium | reverse complement strand
TTCTTGCCGGCGCGATCAGGCAGAAACAATATTGAGGTTGTGTCGGTAATGGAACGGCTTTGGTGGAGCCCGCTCACGACATCCTTTCGTGGTCATATCCGAATGGCAGGAATGGAATGTGTGTCGGTTCAGTTCCCCAGTGGTATGATGATCATCGGGAGAGCAAACAGTGACACCGCCGCACATATGCCGGTGATGAGAAGTGCCTTGCCGTATTTACGATGCCTCCGCCTAACATCCCTAACCGGGGTGTAGTCTTCAGGGCTTACGCATCTAGAGTCGGAGATTTTTTCAACAGCAAGTTGCGCTGCCCGTGTTCCCGCGGCGTGGGGTGAGATTTCGTTGGCTTGCTCGAGAATGTCGTCAAGGTCCTCCATCCACTCGAAAACCGGTCTTTTCGTGGCCACATCGTATACGCTCGCGAAATAGTACAGTTCCTCTTCGTCGAATGATTGCTCGTCCGGTCTGTGAGTGAATTGCGCGCGTACGAAATCTCCCGCCGCGTGGTCGTCGTCATTGTACATATAGAATACCACGAGTTTTTGCAAACCGAGAGAATCACAGAGTCGAACGACTCCGGGCGGCAAATGGGGCACCGGGACCTCGTTTTCTTCTCCGCCGATCAGGCGAGAACGGAAGCTCTGGGATAATGCGAGTTCGAAATCGTGATCGAGGCGTTGCCAGTAAGGGAAAAAAGCCCGAGCATTCTCGACGATCGCGCGTTCGAAGGGCAAAAGGTAGGGGTGTCTTCTATCGTCGGGCGTAACCTTGCCTGTTCTGCATATGTAGCCGGAAATTGCGTATCGGTAGTCCAGGCTGTTACAAGGGTTATTCAACTGCGCGAACAACTGGGCAGCGACCATTCCGACAAGCATTGGAGCGATTTTCAGCGATAGTGGAATTTCAGGAATCATAACGGGTCCGCTTTCTTATGAGCCAAGTTCATGGGGGGGGGGTAGACATCGATGGATACCAAAGACTCAGAAGTAAGATAACAAAGGCACATCACGAGAGGGTAATTCGGCGCGTTGAGCAACACGCGCGCCCCCACTGTCGAAGAGCCCGGTCACGATATCGTCTCGACGTTGCGACCTGCCTGCCGGGCCTCCCGCCTCGGGCACACCAAAGGAACTCAAAGTACCGATACTTTCGGCATCCTTTGTATAAGTCCCGAATTCCGCAGTGATGATCGGCTTAAGTCCGGTCGCAGTCTTTGCTTCAGATGGAATCAGGCACGGACCTTCGAAACAGTGGAACATCGATGAAGGGACCGCTGTCGTACAGAGGTCGTTTCGGGCAACGGAGGCCGGTGCTCCTGCCGCGGTACCACCACGAGAAGGAACTCGTAAAAAAGCTTCGGCTAATGTCCGAGGTGCCGGTGATTACCCTTCTTGGGACACGAAAGATTTCGGTACCGGCACCGGCTGCCGCAAGAGGTCCCCCGGTGCCGGTGGTTGCCGTGAGGGCTTCGACCGGCGGACTAGCGGTCCTCCAGACCATCCTTTCCCGGCTCCAAAAAAACCTGTCCGCTGCGATTCTTATAGTGCAGCTATCAGTGCGGGCTTTCTTCCCGAGGGGCTGCCTTGAAAGCGGATTTGACCGTGCATGCACGGAGGGTTCGGTTGCGGAATACTCTACCGTCGTTTTCGCCGGGCACAAGCATGACGGATGACCTTTTTTGTTTCGGGCCCCACCAAGCTCTCGATTGGTTCTTCTTCCAATCCCTCAATTCGTGCCGGTCTCATTTTTCCACGAATCGATAGCGACCAATTGCGTTCGCCGTTTTCGGGTCGCGGAGCTGCAGGATGTAGCAGCCGGCGGAAAGGTTATGGGTACTGATGTCAAGCACACCCCTGCCGTTTCCTTTGCGGATTGTTTGTCCGGCAATATTTGTGAGAGTCCAGGTAACGCTCAGGCCGGACTGAATCCGGAGCTTTCCACCCGGCAACGAACGTACGGTCGGTGACAGTCCGGTGCCCGTGTTTCCAATTCTTGTATTCCCGAATGCCGAGGAGCTTTCGGTTCTGAAGTCGTAACAGTACACCCCGTCGCTTCCTCGTAGAAACATCCTTCCATCAACAAGCGGGTGGATCTCTCCATTTACATAGGCGGAGGTGGTCCAGTGCGGCGGGTTCCATTCTTCGGGAGTGATTACTTCGAAATCGTTCGGGTCAAGTTTGGCCATTACCATCCGGCTGAAACCATGGCGTCCGTCGTGCTGAATGAACAATCTGTCCTGCATTACCTGATAGTGCCCGGCCCGAGCGATACCGTAATGGTACCCGGAGATTTCCCCGATGATATCGCCGGTCTCAAGATTAACCACCCGAGTGGTGTCACGGGATCCGTAGTACATGTGGCCGTTTACAATAGGAGGAATGAATTCCGATGCCGTTTCGGGGCGTGCAATTTCCCCTTTCTTCAGGGCTCCGTCAACTCCCAGTTCAAACCATACCAGGTGTTCCTGCGACGGGGTACGTTCCTTGATGTAGGTGAGTATCGCCATATATCCCTCGGCAACACTGATACCGTTACCGGTAGCCCCCGGGCAGTCAGCCGTCCACTTCTCGGTCCCGTCGGCGGCGGAAAAACAGTGCACCTTGTCTTTCC
Organism: uncultured Fibrobacterota bacterium; assembly: GCA_964513105.1. Taxonomy (GTDB): domain Bacteria; phylum Fibrobacterota; class Chitinivibrionia; order Chitinivibrionales; family CAYFVL01; genus CAYFVL01. The sequence goes on along the minus strand of CAZEMW010000302.1, from coordinate 2,725 downwards.
CGCAGGCCAGAACGTACGAATTCTCGCCGTTGGACCAAATGGCGGGGGTCGCTTCGGGCATCTCGAAATCCCCGGTTTCCCACGCTACCGTTCCGGTAGCTGCATCAAAGGCCCGAATGCCGCCATTGTAATCATGTGCAAGATATTTGCCGTCGGCATAGACCCCGGCACCACGAACCGTTCGTCCCGTGGCGAAGAACGGGTCACCCAACTCCATTTCCTGAAGAAATTTCTGCTTCCTTGACTCAAAGTTCTCATGTGCCGATCCCAGATCGGATTCCCACAAAGAATCTCCGGTAGCCGCATCCAGGCAATACACTCGGTACGTACTACCAAGTGCAAATACTTTTCCGTCTCCCACACTGGGAGTCAAGTTATTGTATCCGCCCTTGTGTCCCTGCCAATTGACACCCTTCTCTTGGAAGACCGTGCGCCATTTTGTACTTCCCGTCTCCCCGTCGATACAGAGAATTACGTCGTCGGCACTAATCAGCCATCGATCTCGTTCCTGCTGTGCGGCCTCGGATCCGTAATTGGTTTCATACCACTCCAGGATTGAGTCGATTGAAGAGATGATCGTAGTATCGTAGACGGTGCCGGCCGGATCATGGTGAAACAGGTACACGTTTCCATAGGCGGATACAAGACTTGCCGATCCGCCGCCGATCTGGTGTTCATGGGCATCGTGACCTTGACGTGATATCGACCCAAGGCCGGCCGGCGTAACCTCTTCACTACGCCATACGGGTATAACGTCTTCCCAGGATGTCACGATTTCCGATTCGGTCACCTGATCTCGCATAGTGAAATGCGGACCGTACCAGTTAGGCCAGGAAACGTCTTCGGCAAGAGCGGTTTGCGAGTTCTTCAGGGATTCCGTCGGCTGGAACGATGCTTCCGAGGAGGTCTCGACGGTCGAGGTATCGTCTCTCCGAAGTCGAACGGTTTTTGCGATCGCCGATCCCTGCCCGAGGGCTGGAGAGGTGGGAGTAGTGAATTCTACGGAATGATAGTAATCGTCGGCCTCGAAGGTGAATTGGCCCTCAAGAGTTCCTTCATTGTTTGATACGTTAAAGGTTACCAGGTCATTCGGCACCGGAGTATCTCCTGAAAACACCCATACAGCGTCCCCCAGTCTTTCATCGCGTACCCAGATTCGAAGCCGGGCTGCATCTCCGGCATGCCCGACACCCGGAACGGCTATGGTAAGAATCCCGTGCGAATGGCCGGGAAGGGTACCCGAAGTGTGCCGGGGTTGTGGAAGCACCGCGAGAGAAACGCTCGCGACAAATAACGAAATGAGTACTGCTTTGAAGCCAAATTGCAGAGTTCCTGTTTTCATCTGGTTTTCCCGTATCCTTTTCGATTGATCCATTTACCCGCCCGTAGAGTGTGGGGAATTGATTTTCATGACTAAAATGCCGGGGACACCGCAGTGGTGCCGATATCCGTTCCGGAAAACTTATAGCATTATAATATATAAGATTATGCAGCTGTTCGAATCCGTCCCGACTATTTGATTACTATGCTACTGATTCCGACCAAACGCCGAATTCGCATCGGGAAGGTGCTCGTGAATATTTTTTCCAACTTGTTGGTTCCGGGGGGGGCGGGTCTGTCTCGCAGGATCCTTCATTTCAGACTGGGTTATACTCGCATGTAGTATTTTTTCTCACGCTTTTCCTGCTGAAGTTTTTAATCGGGATAATCATCATTTACCGGCGGAGCTGTTGAAATAACCGAAGATCTGAGACGAAATGGGGCAACACATACCGGAATGTCGGTTCCGGGGCAATTTTGGAAACACGAGAATAAGGGGAAAACGGGTGAAACCAGGCGAATGCACTCTTTATAGCGGCGGACATGCCGGAGCCGAGAGCTTTTTTGGCGAATGTTGCGAAAAATGGGGCGTGAATGAGGTTACCTTCTCATACGAAGGGCACCATATCAAGCGCGAAAAGAATGTCGAAATGCTCAGTCCCGAGCAGTTGAAGCGGGGGGATATCAGCATGGAAATGGTTTCCATGCATATGCATCGTCAGTACGCGCACGCCACAAAGATCAAAGCGGTGCTTCAGTCGATTTTCCACATGGTGAACCGCGGGAGTCAGGTATTCGCGGTCGGCGAGATCCAGCCGGACAACACGGTCAAAGGCGGCACGGGTTGGGGAGTCGAGCTGGGCAAATTTTTCAACCGCAATGTCCACGTGTTCGATAAGAGCAAGAATCTTTGGTTCAAGTGGCAGCCGGGCGAATGGGTTGAGGAAGAAGCAATCATAACCGAGCCCTCGTTCTGCGGAACAGGCTCCCGCAACCTCACCGACGAGAGCCGCAAGGCGATCGAAGAGCTGTTCGAACGAAGCTTCGGCACGCCGGTGTAAGCATCCGTTCTAGGCTGAAATCTGGAAAGTAGAAGGCCGAATCGCCGTTTTGTGGGGATTCGGCCTTCTTTGTTTTGAGGGGGGTGACTACGAATCACCCGGATTCCCGGACACCGTCAGCCGTTAACCCCGAACCTCGAAAAAAACCGAGTACCGTTTCGCCTTCGGCTTCACTGAGTACGAGTACGATTGGTAAGGCCGAACGCTGAATCCGGGACCAAAGTCCCGGCCATCATTGGTAGGGGGGAGACTGCCGGCAAACCGGTTACCGTCACCCGTCATCCGTCAACCGTCAACCCGTCAACCCGTCAACCCGTCAACCCGTCAACCCGTCAACCCGTCAA
>CAZEMW010000301.1:0-5342 GCA_964513105.1 uncultured Fibrobacterota bacterium | reverse complement strand
GCGCAGGGGTATCCGGTGCGACACCTTGAGTCCAGCCCGGCGGGATAAGTTAAGATCGTGCAATAGCTTACGCGGAATGCCGTGTATCGGCTGCGAAACTTGGGCTAAGCGTGTCTTGCAGGCCAAACTCCGTTCGTGCTGAGCCAAGTCGGATCATGAGCGCCCATACCAGGCCCTTCGAGAGCCTCAAGCCGAACGGAGAGGGGGAGGCGGAGAATTCGGAAGAGTCGGCAAATTGAGACATAATTGCTTTCCCCCCTTACCCGACGAGTGCTATTTTTCCGATTCGGAAGTTTCATTTTCCCAAGAGGAGGACCGCATGAAAGAACTGGATTATATGGCGGTAGCGCCGCAGTGTATGGAACAGATCCGCAAGGGGGCGTACCTGACGGTTGAGTCGGAAAAAGGCCGAAATACTATGACAATTGGTTGGGCGACAATCGGAGTGGTATGGAATCGCCCGATTTTCACCGTTGCGGTTCGGCCGACGCGACATACGTTCGGCATTATCGAAGCCGCTGATGATTTCACGGTCTCTATTCCCGGCGATGATTCGCACAAAAAAGCGCTGGCATTCTGCGGTTCAAAATCCGGTCGCGACTACGACAAATTTGCCGAATGCGACCTGAAAACCGAAAAGGCTCAGACGGTCGGATCACCGATCATTTCACTTTCCGGCATTCACTACGAATGCCGCATCGTGCTGAAAAATGCCATGGACACCTCACGAATGCTTCCGGATCTGGAAAGTGTCTATCCGGCGAAGGACTACCATACGCTGTACTATGGAGAGGTGCTTGCCTGCTATCAGACGTAAGATGCACTCCGGCATAACCAACCCTGATGCGAGCAATCAATCACGAGAGCTAAAAACGAGATTCGGCTACTCATAACCGGGTCTCGTTCTGTTTACTCCTGTTTCGCCCCTTAGGTGTCAACTACGAACTACGGGACCCGCATTATCACAGAGCCTGCTCTCCCATCGCGTAACCGAAGCAGAAGCATATTCTTCGCATAATGGGATACATCAACCGCCGTTTCTCTATCGACAGCGGTTATTGTCTTGAGTGTTTTCCCCTGTGTGTTTATAAGGTCAATTCGAGTTGTGCTTCCTGCCATGTAACCGGTAACTATCAGGCTGTTTTTTGATCGATGAACCCGAATCCGTTCGGCGCCAACCGCTCTCGTGTCCCGGGTCTTCTCGGTACCGTCGTCGATCACCGCGATGTCGGTTTCGAATCTGTTGTTTGTCTCAGAATGCTCATCAATCACATTGTCCGGGTCGACAACAACACCGATTCGAACAGGATCGGACAACAGCGATACCATATCCGCGCCCTCGGGGCCCGCATGAAGAGAAACCAACCGCATTCCTCCTGCCGGAATTCCCCCCGTAAGATCGTCGGACCAGCCGACCACCTCATCGTCGATCACAAAATCAACCCGATGCTGCGTTTGGGGGTCCGAAGCGGCGGTACCGGGGTTTTTAACCGCGGCCATGAGGCATACCCGCTCTCCGACCCGGGGGTACTTCGGGTAGGTGTATATCCGAAGTACATGAAGATCGGGTTTGGGCGTACCGTCTCCGATGGTAAGGGTTTGAGATAGAGGCAGATTGTCGGATGAGCCGCCCATTCGGGCGACAACGGTCTGCGGAACTACTTCGTAGTGATCGGTCGAGGGATTGAATTCGTAAAATGATTCGGCGGTAAGTGTGCAGGATACCGTCTTTGTTTCACCGGCGGGTATAGTCACCCGCTGAAATCCGGCCAACTCTTTTTTGGAAGCCGAGGCGCTTCCCTTGGAGAGGTAGAGCTGGACGACCTCTTCGCCGTCTCGGTTTCCGGTGTTTGTGACGTCTGCCGATACTATTATGCTGTCGCCCAGTGATGGATCCGAAGGACTGAGAACCAGATTGGCGTAGTGGAATGTCGTATAACTCAGACCATACCCGAAAGCATACTGGGGCGTCAGTCCTTTTTCATCAAACCATCGATATCCACATCCGTAATCGTCGGTGAAGTCGTCGTTCCATTCGGGAAGCTGCGAGTCATTCACCGGCATAGTTACCGGAAGCCTCCCGGCCGGATTGTAATCTCCAAAAAGTACGTCGGCTATGGCGTTTCCACCTTCCTGTCCGGGGTAGAAGGCATACAAGAGTCCACGGATATCACTGATGCAATGCTCGAGTGCACAAACTCCCCCGCTTTTGAGGACAACGATAACCTTTTCGTTTTCCTTTGCAAGTTCGGATATCAGATCCTGCTGAATCTGGGGAAGCTGCACGGTGCCGTTCTTGCGGTCTCCACCTTTGTTGAACCCCTCGCCTTCCATGTCTTCATCCAGCCCACCGACGAAAATAACGACATCGGCGGCTGCGGCCTTCTCACGGGCTTTCGCAAACCGCGAAGTATCGGTTCCGCTAATCTCACAGCCTTGTTCATAGGTAACTAAATCCGAATCAATTTTGTTACGCAGCCCGTCTCGCGGGCTAACACTATAGAAGGGCTTTACCGAGCTGCTCCCAAACCCGTCGAGCTGTGCTACATTCGCACTCGGGCCGATAAGGGCGATGTTTGGAGGATTGTTTTTGCTCAGAGGCAGAATTCCGTTTTCATTCTTCAGCAGAATGATCGTTTTCCGTCCCGCCTCCAGGGCAAGTTCCCGATGCTCAGGGGTGTTTACTTTAGACTCATCGACGGTGGGGGGACTCTCCACCATTCCGGAAAGCATCTTTACTTTCAGGACCCGCGCAACCGCCTGATCCAGCGTCTCCTGAGATACGGCGTTGGACGAGAGAAGATTGGGGAGTTGTTTCTCAAAATCACTTGATCCCATGCAAAGATCGGTTCCCGCCTCAATCGCCTCTTCGGCATCGTGCACGGCTCCCCAGTCGGACATTACGAAAAAGGGAAACCCCCAGCGGTCCCGCAGAATGGTCTGAAGAAGGTGCGGACTGTGTGCGGCATGCACGCCGTTGAGCAGGTTATATGAATTCATCACGCTCAAACACCCGGCATCCTGCACTGCTCTACGGAAGTTCAGACCGTAGTGGTCCATGAGCTGTTTGTCGGTAATCTCTATATCGCTGTCGTTTCGGTAATCCTGACGGTTCACGCCGTTGAAGTGCTTGACGGTGGCGATGGTCGGCGTTGATTGGATTCCCAGAATCACATATTTGCCGGCTTCGGCGCAGAGGTACGGATCTTCACCGCCGGTTTCTGCACTTCTCCCGTTTCGTGGATCCCGGCATAGATCGACACAGGGTCCAAGCTGTACGGATTTTCCGTATCCCCGGAACTCGGTCCCCATGGCCTCCCCAACCCGGTAGATAAGATCCCGGTCCCAGGTTGCCGCCATCGCAATACCCACGGGAAAACAGGTTGACTTGTCCCGTCCAACCCCGTGCGGCCCATTGTCCATGTAAAAGCCCGGTATTTCGAGGCGTTCGTTGTCGGCGGTAGTGAAGAATTCATCTTTTGAGACCTGTTCGATTTTCTCATCGGTGCTCATCAGAGCGATAACACTGTCGATCTTTTCTGCAAGTGTTTTTCCATTGACCGACGAAATACCAACCAGGGCGGCACAGACGGCCATACATACGTTTCTGCTTTTCATAACTTCTCCTTTTGAACGGGCCGACAGGCACGTAAGGTTCGAGCTCGGTACTCTCGCGGTGTGAGCGCAAAGGCCTTTCTGAATTGCGTAGAGAAATAGTGAGCATTTGGGTAGCCCATTTCCGATGCGATTTGATGAATAGGTGCAGCCGTGTGCGAAAGGAGGGTCTGAGCCCGATGTAACCGCTTTGTTTCGTAGTATTTCATAGGGCTTTGATTGAAGTGTTTTCTGAACAGGCGATTACAGGTGCGTTTGCTCAATTGCGCATGCAACGCGATCCCATCCAGATCGACTGGGCGATCGAGGTTCTCATCGATAAAGGAAACGGCCGTGTTCAAAGCCTTTGGCAAAACCGGCTCGGACGAATCGGCGAGGATCAACATCATCTCGAACAGCAAAGAAGCTGTCTGGTTGATAAACCCCTCTTCTTTTCTCTGAAGCTGCTTGTAGAGGCTTCTCATGATAGTTACCGCACGCTCAACGTGGAAGGGACTCAAAATTCGGTTCGGAAAGAGCCCGAGAAATTCGGCATTCTGCCGGGCAAGCGCACCGTCGAACACGACAAACCGCTTGTGCAGCATCTGTCCCGGGGCGGCGGTGAGACTCAAATCGCTCCCCCTTTCGGATCCAACCACCTGCCCGGCGCGCACCCGTTCAGTTTGACCGTCAAATGAAACGATTCCCTCGCCGTGCGTGACCAGATCAAATGCCCACGTGTCCGCGTTCCTCCGCACGAGTCCCTCGCCGGGAGCCCATCGGGAGAAACCGGCCGCCAGCACTCTTGCCGGAAGATCCTTTTGGGATTCGGGAAACAGATGTGCCGCCATCCGCTCCGACATGGAATCTCGGGAAACGGTCCTCCCGCGGGAAAGGAAACGCAAAGAATGGGTATGCTCGTTCATAGTTGGCAACATTTGAAACTTTTATGACAAATAGGGAAACTTGTTCGATCCCCCCTATCCAGCACAATATAGCGGATAATTTGAATGTTTGCATAGTTTTTCTCCATCCACTTTAGCCGCTCATGCGGCAATATTTCGATATATGACCTCTTCTCTGTTTATTTGATCTCCTCGGCACCGTGCCGCCGGAACAATAAAAGCGCTTCGCCCGTGAAAGTGACCGGGAAACGGTTTCAACCAAAACGCTCGCTGATTGAGTACCGCCGCACGGCGCCTGAGTACGAGGGGCACCCGGTTGTCCGTTTTCCACCGAGTAACCAGGTAGCCCCTCCGTTACCCCCACAACCGCGGTGCACTCCAGCTGAATACATGGATAATAACAAACAGGCGTTCATTTCCACTACGCGGAGATTCTATCCCGACCTGGTTTTCGGGACAAAAAAGGAATATATTGGTATTGATAACCTTTCACCCTCAACACCGGGAGATATTCATGCGTGGCTTTACCGATTCCCTGCTCGTAGTTGCACTAATGACGACCGCATTCGTTTTCTGTGAACGGGAAAACACCAATCCGGTTGAAAACCGACAGACCAAAGAGGAAAAGGTTGCCCACAATCGCTATTGCGCGGATACGATAAAAGTGTTCACGCCCGAAAAAGGAGCGGTGTACCACGTGGGAGATACAGTGATCATCCGATACTGCACGGATTCTTTGTACCAGCCGGAAGTGAAGGTCAGTGTTAATTACGGTCTTGATTTCATGAGTCTCGGCTATGGAAATCCATTTTTTGCTCTCGATACCAATGCATGGTCGGATTG
>CAZEMW010000300.1:0-5343 GCA_964513105.1 uncultured Fibrobacterota bacterium | reverse complement strand
TCGGTGGAGCAGCCGGGGTAGGCCGGTGGTTTCAGAGAATCTTCCCCTACCCGTTCGCCCTGAGCGTGTCGAAGGGACAGTGCTGGAACTTCGGAACCGTTTGTGCTTCGACACGCTCAGCACGAACGGGTTAAGGCATGGAAGCAAAACCCCAGGCCAAACACCGGTAACTTTCGTCATGGAGTGAGATCGTACATAGCCAAATCACGTCGTCAGTCAGGCAGACAACCTATGGAACTTATAGATCAGAAGACAAAGAAAATTATGGAGGGCTGCAAGGAACGGGCTCTCAGTGCGGGATTGCAATTTCAGGATGAATCCCTGGAGTATGTGGTCACCAACCGTGATTTGCTCGAACTCTCCCCGAAGTACATGATCCCAACATTGTACGACTACTGGGTACATGATGTCGAAGTACTGAAAGGGAAGGGCAAATATGAGCTGTATCCGCACAATCCGTATGAAACGGTAATCAACACCCGTCCGGCAATTTCGTTTTACAACGACAATAACCCGGATTGGTTAAATGTGATGATTTTCTATCACGTGCTGGGCCATATCGACTTTTTCCAGAATAATGTTTACTTTCGCAATACCTGGGACTACGATTTTACCGGTCGAGCGCTCGCCGATAAACGTCTGATTGCCAAACTTCGTTCCGAGAAGGGACGATGGGTTGATTATGTTATCGAGTTCGCCCGGGGAATTGATAACATCGTGGGCTATCATGACGAACTCTCGCGGTTTGATAATCCGGCAAAAGATTCCGCCGAAGCAACGGTTGACTTCTATTTCGATGTATTTCTTCAGAAGGTCAGGAGAGTTTCGATCAGCGAATACCTGAAAGAGCTGGAGCGATACAATGCCGCCAAACGGGCAAATGAAAAGACGGCCAATGAGATATTCTTCACATCGGTCCGCACGAAACACCCTGAATTCGATCCGATGCTTGAAAAGTACCTGAGCAGCAAGCGAGAAAACCATCGGGATGTCCTGCAGTTTGTGATGCGTCACTCCGAGTTTCTGGCTCGTGAAGAAAACCGCTGGATGAAATCCGTGATGGAAATTGTGCGGAGTACGTCTCTGTTTTTTCAGCCGCAGATTCGCACGAAGATCATGAATGAAGGATGGGCGAGTTACTGGCACGAGCGGCTGTTTCTCACCGACGACCGAATTGGCGGGCATGAGATAGATTTCGCCCGTACGCATGCGGCCGTTGCCTCGTTGCCCCGGGTCGGACTGAATCCGTATGCGTTGGGAATTCGCTTGTTCCAGCACATAGAGAATATGGGAAATACCGGCCGCAACAGCATGGCGTATCGGTTACTGCGCGACATGCATGAGAGAAAACACTACGATACGAAAGCCGGTGAAGGAAACCGTTTGGCCTATGATGTCAGAGCGAATCTGTCGGACTACCTGTTCATCGATACCTTTGTCGACCAGGAGTTCATGGAAAAGTTCAACTTGTTTGTCGCGGGACGAAGGCTGAATCAGGACCGTATGGTGTGGGAGTATTACGTAAAGAGCAGGAACGTAGAGGACTACAAGCGTATGCTTCAGGCGGAAATGTACCATCCGCCGCATATCACGGTTGATGTCGACGGATCCGGAAAGGACAATACGCTCAATCTGGTGCACCATTTCGAGGGCAAGCCGCTTGTTGCCGATTATATTGCCAACACGATGCTGGGGATAGAGTTTCTCTGGGGGGCGCCCGTAGAGTTGGAGACCCACGAGGTTGTATCGGTCAAGGAGAAGAAGAACGATAAAGGGAAACGTATTGAGGGGGAAGAGCCGGAAGTGAAATGGCGCAAAGTCAGATTCCGGATGAAAGATAAGAAACTCACCAAAATGGAGCTATAGAACGTATGGATGCGGTTAAACGAGCGGTGAGCAATTTGAATAGACGTATGACCGACAAGAGCCGTCGCCCGCCGATGCCGTTCGAGGAGTTTCTTCGGGAAACCGTCGAACAGCCGGAAACGGTGCTGCGCAATGTCTTTCAGGTCCTGCATGACATGATTCACTGGTATATCGGAACCGGAGTCGATGAATATCCCGAAGACCCCGAGTCTATACATTATATGCATTTTGACTGCAGCAGGCTTTTTGAACTGGATACCGATCGCCCGTTTTTTGCGGATCGGATATTCGCCAATCGGCTGGTGAGCGCGGTCGAGAGTATTAAACGAGGAACCCAGCAGAACAAGATATACATTTTCAGAGGTCCTCCGGGTTGTGGAAAGAGTACCTTTCTCAACAACCTGTTACGGAAATTCGAGTCTTATGCGAATACCGCCGAAGGAATGCGGTATGAGATGGTCTGGCGACTGTCGCCGAACATGTTCGGGCGCAATGCAATGCAGACATCATCGCCCGCAATAGAAAAACTGGCCGCAATACTCGGTCAGGATCTGGAAAAACATCTGGATGCGGTTAACGACCATCACGTGGCGGTGGCGAAAGACGGCAAAATCGAGATCCCATGTCCGAGCCATGATCACCCAATTCTGATTATACCGAAAGACTACCGACGATCCCTGTTTCGTGATCTGTTCGGTTCGTCTCCATTTCTCGAGCGTCTGTTCAGCGATCGAGAATACAACTGGGTCTTTCGAGACAAACCGTGCACGTTTTGCAGTTCGCTCTATCGCTCGTTGCTCAATACGGTAAAGAAGCCGGATGAAGTGCATCGGATGATCTATGCTCGTCCGTTTCGGCTGAATCGACGCCTCGGGGAAGGTATTACCGTCTTCAATCCGGGAGATACGCCGCCAAAATCGATTGTTGTGCACAATCCCGGTATTCAGTCAACACTGGACAACCTGTTGCAGGACGCCTCCGAGGTCCGGTACTTGTACTCCCGTTATGCCCACACGAACAATGGCGTGTATGCGCTCATGGATGTGAAGAGTCATAATGTCGAGCGGTTGATCGAGCTTCATAATATCATTAGTGAAGGCGTTCATAAGGTTGAGGATATCGAGGAGAATGTCAATACTCTTCTTCTGGCGATTATGAATCCGGAAGACGAGAAGAATGTCAAAGAATTCCGATCTTTCTCCGATCGTATCGAGTATATCACGGTCCCGTATGTTATGGATCGTGACACCGAGGTAAAGATTTATCAGCACACCTTCGGTGCCAATATCAGGGATCGTTTTCTTCCGCGCGTTGTCGAGAACTTCGCACGGGTGATTATTTCGTCCCGAATGAATGCACGGTCCGAGGCCATGCTCGAGTGGATCGGCGACCCCAAGAAGTATAGCCTGTATTGTGACGAAAACCTGCAGCTTTTGAAAATGGAAATCTATGCGGGCATAATACCGTCGTGGCTCGATGAGGATGATCGCAAGAAACTCACCGCGAAGCGTCGAAGAAGTATCATTGCCGAGTCGGAGCGTGAAGGGGCCGCGGGAATATCGGGGCGTGATTCCATTAATATCTTTAACGAGTTCATAATGTCCTACGGCAAGCAGGACAAGATGATCAACATGTCCATGCTGGTGGATTTCTTCACACGAGGCAAAAAAGATCTACTTCGTTCAATCCCTGCCGGGTTTATCGAATCGGTCGTCCGAATGTACAATTACACGGTGCTTCAGGAAGTTAAGGAAGCCTTATACTATTACAACGAAAAGCAAATCGCTCGCGACATACAGAATTATCTGTACGCCGTCAATTTTGAGACCGGAACCGAGATCAGCAGCCCGTATACCAAAGATAAGCTTCTTGTTAGTGAAGAGTTTTTCGAAGGGATAGAGATGCGGCTCCTGGGTGCGAAGACTTCGATGTCGGATCGCAGGAAATTCCGCGAATACGTTCAACGCGAGTACACTACGCGCGCGATAACCCAGGAAATGGTGGGCGATCGACGGCTTACCGATACGAATATCTACTCTCAGCTTCATGATCGGTATGTACAGAATATAAAGGAAAAAGCACTCGATCCGTTCCTGGAAAACGAGAATTTCCGACGAGCCATAAAGGAATACGGCACCAAGGATTTCAAAGCCCACGACAAGCGCATTCAGGAGGATGTACGCTATCTGTTGAAAAACCTTGAGAAGAAGTTCGGCTATACCGAGAAAGGAGCGCAGGAGGTCTGCATGTATGTCATAGACAATGATCTGGCGAAGACCTTCGCGGTTTCCTGATTATTCTGGGATTCCTATTTGAGGCTGCAGGTGATTCGGCTTTTGTCGGTTGCTTGTGGCCTTCTTTGTCGAGCGTTGGGGGGGGAGAGGAACCACAGAGAACACGGAGATCACAGAGAGGTTTTTGGGGTTTCGTCCCTACGGGACGAAAGAGTTTGCTATGTAGTGCCTGTCCGGAAACTACCCGTTCATCGCGCTGCATTGTGCGAAGCCGAAAGGTCGAGATGCGACGTACCGAGCGCAGCCGAAGTGAACCTGTCGATTGAGGCCGGAAAAGGCACCTTCCCGATTAAAATCGGGACTCGGAGTCCATTTCCGGGGGCGATGTGGTCGAGTATGAGAGCAACTTGTATTCTTCCCGCAGCAAACATCCGTGACTTCGACAAGCTCCGTCACCGGAATTTTCGTCACCCTCGAAACGATCTATACGCCAATACCGCCAAAAAAGATGCCATCACAATCCACACGAGTACCACGATCACCGCCCCCATCGCACTTCTCGGTCGATCATGTGCATATTCGCCGGCCTGTCTTCGGCAATCGCGGAGGAGTTCGGGGGGGAGGAGGATGACATCGTCAAGGTAGCCCAGTATCGGAATGAAATCCGGAATCAGGTCGATTGGGCTGAGGGCGTAGGCGACAATGATCACCACCAGAACCCGTGCATACCAAGGGGGCTCCGGTCGACGCAAGGCAAAAAAATAGCGCCATGATATCCTGCTTGATTATCCCGGCGCGTTTCTTGAGTTTCATGTGATTACCGTCTGCTTTTCCGGCTCAGGTGTTGCCTGCGCCCCGTACCAGGAACAGTTTGCCGGAACGGACGGCCTCTATGATGCCGAACTTGCCGAAGTGATCATGGACGGCGTCGAGCTTGTCGGATGACCCGGTGACCTCAAATGTCATGGATTGATCATCCATGTCCACCGACCGGCATTTGAAATGATCGGCGATTTGAAGCACCTCGGTTCTCTGTTCCGGTGAACATTGTACCTTTACGAGCGCAAGCTCCCGTTGCACGGTCACATCACCGGTGTGATCCAGTGCATGGATCACATCAACGAGTTTATTGAGCTGCTTTATTATCTGATCAAGTGTCCGTGGGTCGCCCGAAGCGACCAGGCTCATGCGGGAGAACTCCGGTCGGTGTGACGGCGATACGACGACACTCTCCAGATTGTAT
>CAZEMW010000299.1:0-5379 GCA_964513105.1 uncultured Fibrobacterota bacterium | reverse complement strand
CATATATCCAGCTCGAGTAGACAGCCACTCGGTGGGTGATGCTGTCCCATGGACATATCCAATTTCACCGAACCGCCGCGAAGGGATAGTTTCGAAATCGCTTATTTTCCCCTGCGGAAGCGTGCGCTCTGAGTAGGTTACGGAGATCACTGACGTCGGATCCAGGGGAAACGTCTGTCCAAAAACAATGCTTCCGCTTTCGTAGTACACCACATACTCTTTCGGGTCAACTTCTTCACCGTCCACCTCGATTTCTATGGAGCCGGGCAACACCTCTGTGGAGTCTGTTCCTGCAGTTTCTGTAAAATACAGGTCCCTTGTACCCGTGTAAGGAAGGACAACCGTTTTCCGGCGGGAGGTGACCCAGCCTACGCCGCCCGATGATTTCAGAATACGCCGGTCTCTCGTCGCCAGTCTTGATTTGCCCTGCAAGGCCAGATCGACACCTTCGAATTCCCGATTTGGCAGAATCTCGCTGGATGGAAATACCATTTCATTGGTGCCGGCAACCGCCTCAGACACAATATCGTTGTGCCCACCTCGATACCGGAGTGCTCGCTCAAACCGGTCACGCTTTCGCCCTTTGTCCAATGTGAATTCCAGGTACCGATCGCCGGTCAGGTCCGCATGAAGGGTCAAGTCGGGTTTGGGTAGGGGATATGTCGGGTTCACCAGAAGAAGATCGGTCTTTTCGCCCCGTTTCTCCTCTCCTACGTACTCTCGGCTCACATATTCGCCACGGGACGTATCGAATTCGGTATCTACATACTTGAGGGTGTCACTCCCGCTGCTGTCTCTATAAGAGAATTCGTAAAGGGACCTTCCGGTGGGGATACTGTCATGTAAATATCCGTTTGATTCCAATGTCGGTTCCCAACTGACTTCGCCTCTCAGCGTCAGTTGCCGTTTACGTCCAAGCGACAGCCCCTGCTCGTCCCAGGAAAAGAATCGGGCATCCGATTTAATGTCTCCGAGGTCAAGCGACCGCCATGCTTCGGACTCCCACTCGTATATATGTATTTTATTACCGGTAAGCAGGAGCATGATCTCGGAATCCGCGATAGCTTTGACGCTACCGTCTATCGAAATTCCCTTCCCATACAGAAGATTGTCGGTAGATTCGTCTTCAACGTTGTATTTATATATGTTCTCGCTCGTCGGCACTACCAGAGTGTCTCCATTTGAGGCGATCCCCAGAGCGTTCGGCATGTTGGATGTACGTAGAGGACTCAGGGTTCCGGCCTCCGAATCGTACTCGAAAAGCTGGGATTCGGTGCACAAAAAGAAACTCTCTCCCTCGCCGAACAGCACATCCAGGATCGGTCCCGACGCATCCATGTGCTCCCAGGATTTGTCGTCTATGCTGAATCGAACTAATCGGGTGCCCTCTATCATCACTAGGTAATTGTTGTTTACGAAGTATTGTGTTGAGTCGCCGATGGGATCGCCGGGATTTGCAAAACTGCGCCATTTCTCACTATAGGGATCGAACACCAACGCCTCGTTCGAAGTGACAACAAAAACCTCATCCTCATTACTGTAAACGGCTAGAGCACGATCCAAGTCTGCTTCATATTCAAATGAATTCCATTCACGCCCTAGTCGATCGTAACGCCAAATTGCATCGCCGGCAACCGTCCAGACATAGTCGTAATCAACCGAAATACGTCGCGGGGCAGAGCCGGCTTCGGGAAAGGGTATCCGCTCGATTGTTCCCGACCCCAGCATCATCGAGTAGATTCCGCTCTCAGCGCAAATCCACAAACCACCTTCCGCCTCGAGTATGTCGTAAATTCTGTCCGTTTCTCCCTCGTATTCATCGCTGAGGGTAACCGATCGAACGGTTCCGGTCTCGGTGTTGTAGACCATAAGCCGGTCACGGTCGGCGATCCAGACTTGGGAACCGTCGGTGAAAGACCGGTAGTTCAGAGGTGAGGCTCCTGCCACCGCAAACAACGCAAATATCAAAAAGCTTAAACGCATGAGCGTGAAAACCACATGTTCCGTTTTTATTCTCATTTTTTCTCTCGAATTTCCCTACAAATGGTCGCAATGTCCCCTATCGTCGGTGCGGCGTAGCCGCTTCCGGCGCATTTCGAAATACAAAAATACAGCCTTGATTTGCCCTGTGTAGCAGCCTTGGACTCCCCCCGGTGCGGGAGCACCTTGAGTTGTCCCTGGTGTAGTAGCTCGGAACCGTTGATTCATTGTACCGTCATGCAGTCCCGATATGCGAGGTTTCAGGCATCAGAGGCCCCCTGAGTAGAGCCTCGCAGGTTTCTGGATTCCCTGCATAGCAGTACCCATTCCCCCTGCAATATACTATAGGTAATCCTAAAACGATTCAAGCGCTCGGGGTCTCCGGTGCTATAGTGTTCGCATGGTGACGAAATGGTGAGGGAGAGAAGCCGGTTACTTTAGAAACCCGGCAAGGAACAAGGGACGTTTTATGCCGGCCGTTTCCGATGTGTGAGATAGAATCAATGATTTCTTCTTCTCAAATCCCTTGAATTGCTCACGGCCCCAGCCTTTTCCCCCTACTTCAACAACCAGTTCATCACCATCGAGCATGACCGCGTAGTCGGGAGTTTTCCGGCCTCGAGTTGATTTAAGATAGGAATACTCCATCCCGGCCATCCTGAAGCTCTCAGTTACGAAGTCTTCCCGCACGGCACCGATTGCGTTTTCGTAATCCTCATACAAAAGGCGATACGGAAGACAAAACAACACTTTGGGTTCCCTCAATACATTGGTCCCAGTGGGGAAAACCGGATTGAGCAGGAAGGCGCGCGTTAACAACGATACATACTGTTCACTTTTGTACTTGGTAATCCCGACATTTCTCGCGATGGAGGTATAGTTGATGCCTTCGACCTTCGACCGACCTGCAAAAGACAACACCTTCCGTATAAGTGGGAGTTCATCTACCGCAAGTCGTTCAACGGCGGGGATATCTCGGGTGATAATCGTTTCCACAACATTTTGAAGCAGAAGGAGTACCTGCGGTTCCTCGAGGGAAAAGGGCATGCACCCGCCTTTGAGATATTTCTCAAAGAGATACTCATAACGCATGTACCCCCGATCGAAATCGCCCGCGGTGATGTTGCCAAGGCTTAATGGTGGAAGAGAATCACCTGTTTTGAAATGGATATACTCTCGAAATGAGAAAGGAAACATGTGCAGCAGCCGGACTCTGCGAGAGAGGTCATATGCGGTAGAGAAGAGAGAAAGGGAAACTTAACTGGTAAAGATTACTCGAACATGCAAAAAATCAAACATCTTCTTCAGGGCTTCATGGTAGTCCCGCTTGAAATGAATCTCATCGAGCAGAATCGTACCGGCATTGTAATCCTCGCTGAGCGTCTTGATCGTTTCAAACAGGTCGGCTTCGCCAAGCGTGTCGGCGGCTACATAGAAGGAATTATCGATCCTGGAAGCCAATTGTTTGAGGAGCACGGTTTTTCCAACCCCACGAGGCCCCACGAGACCAACGAAGTGCTTTCCGGGCTCATTGGCCACTGCATCAAATACAAACCTGGTGCGCCTGAAGCGTTCGACATCGTTCTTAGCGATCCGATCCAATTCCAAAAGGTCTTGTACAGACATATTTCAAACCGCCCACATGATAGCATTTTAGTTAACAATTTGCTAAGAATGCATACATTTTAGCAAATACATTTTCAAAAAGGTCTTTTTCTGGGCTTCAGACCGGAAGCATACACTAGAGCATGTCCGAAAACGGGCACCTTCCCGAAAAAAATCGGGACTCGGTGTCCGTTTTCGAGGGTTTTCGGACAGGCACTAGATACATACATCTTGTTCAGGAGTCTTCTAAAATGTATGCCTTTTTAAAGAACAGTTGTCTAAAATGTCGGCCCAGTTTTTTCGCAGGCAGGAGAAGGTCGGCAGGGGTATTCATCCAGGCGGACGGAGTTGCCCTTCTGTTCTGCAGTATACTTTCCCGGACTGAAGTCCGGGGCGCGCTGCTTTGGGGTTAGCAGGGTTTTTACGAACTCCTGAAACTCGAAGGTCAGACGGCTACCGGCGACTTCTTTTCCACCGCATTCAGCAGAATGCTTCTCGCCTCCATCACCCTGTCGAGTACCGGAGCGTCGGTCAGAAGGATACGGATTGAGACCGGTTTTTCATAGGCGACTTCCACCTCTCGGTCACCGGCGGCGCCAATGACCGATTTCATCTGTTCGGCGACCTCTTTTTCCTTGCCTCCGTCGAACTGCACCCCCAGAATACCCTCTTCGCTGTTAAGACTT
The DNA here is from genome assembly GCA_964513105.1 of uncultured Fibrobacterota bacterium. Lineage (GTDB taxonomy): Bacteria > Fibrobacterota > Chitinivibrionia > Chitinivibrionales > CAYFVL01 > CAYFVL01. Next base: position 1,108 of record CAZEMW010000299.1, on the reverse strand, counting down.
ACCCGGGAAGCCCCAAGCGTTCGTGCAATCGCCCGGACCCCCATGCTGAGAACCAGTGCATTGACCGGCTTGGGCAGAGGACCGAACCGATCCACCAGCCCCTCCCGAACCTGTTTGATCTCATCCTCGGTCCGGGCGGCGGACAGCTCCTGGTAAACCGTTACCCGTGCGGAACTCTCGGATACATACTCGGAAGGTATGTAGGCGTCGAGCGGAAGATCGAGGACCGGGCCGGTATCTTCGGGCTCGGGCGGCAACCCCTTGATTTCATTCACCGCTTCTTTCAACAGTTTGCAGTATAACTCAAAACCGATCTGCGAGATAAATCCGTGCTGGCGCGTTCCCAGGATGTTTCCCGCACCGCGAATTTCCAGGTCGCGCATGGCAATCTGGAATCCGGAGCCAAGGTCGGTGTACTGCTCCAGCGCCCGAAGGCGCTTGAGGGAGAGCTCATTTACTTTTCGGAATGGAGGAGTCAAAAGAAACGCATACGCCTGTTCGGCCGAGCGCCCGACTCGTCCGCGCAACTGATACAGCTGAGAGAGCCCAAGCATATCGGCACGCGTCACCACGATCGTATTCACATTCGAAATATCAAGGCCGTTTTCGATAATCACGGTTGAGATAAGAACATCGAACCGCCCCGCGATGAATTCCCGCATGATAAGATCGAGTTCTTTTTCATCCATCTGCCCATGCGCCGTCACCACGCGTGCTCGCGGCACCAGCATTTCGATTTTGTCCCGAAGCTGGTCGAGTTTACTGATCCGGTTGTTGACAATATACACCTGCCCACCACGATCCAGTTCGTTCTCAACGGCGTCACGCAGAACCTGATCGTGCTGTTCCATGACCCGGGTCTCGATCGGCAGGCGGTTGCGCGGCGGTGTGTTGATAATGCTCAGATCCCGCGCGCCGATCAGCGACATATGAAGCGTCCGTGGAATCGGCGTGGCGGTCATCGAAAGCACATCCACATGCGAGCGATACTCTTTCAGCTTCTCTTTGTGCTTCACCCCGAATCGCTGTTCTTCATCCACAACCAGCAGCCCCAGATTCTTGAACTGCACATCTTTGGAAAGCACCCGATGAGTGCCGATAACGATAT
>CAZEMW010000298.1:0-5384 GCA_964513105.1 uncultured Fibrobacterota bacterium | reverse complement strand
TGGAAATTAATTACATCCAGAAGCGTTGCCGGATGTAAGAGTTTGTTAATGCCGAAAACGATGTATTCGGAGGTAGAAAATCTGGAGTTCTCTTCATAGGAAGGAAAATGCATGTTAAGATGCCGGGCTGCTCCCACGGGCTCCGATATGCCGGCAGTGGTGAACTCTTGTATTAGCGGTTGAGCTATCCGTGCACCTTTTATACCGGTAAAAAGGGTATCTATGGTAATGGTGTACCGGGTTGACGGCTTCAGCTGAGCGTGACTCACGGTAATCTGGTTGTCCGAGTTCCCTGATTCAAATACCAGAGAATCCACCGGCGGTGTGATTGAAAAAGCCCGAGCGAATGAAGCGGTGTCGACCTCGAAATTAGTGTTGTATATAAATTGGGCTCTAAGCCCGACAAATGACTCACCGTTCAAAGGGGTGTAGGAATCGAAACCAAAGGCTGCTGTTTTAAAAGAGATCTCTAGCGGAAAGGGAATTCGTGTACCGTCCTGTGTTACCGCTCCACTATCTATGCTCGCAGAGTATCTCGTATTCCCCCTCATACCCTCGGAAAAGAAGACCTTGAACTTCTGAACTTTACCGTAATCACTCTCCCAGAAGTAATTCGGGATTCCGCATGAAGGCGTCATGGAGAATCGCCTCTCAATGCTTTGTCGGTCCATAGTCGATTCGAAAGTAAAAACAATGGATTTTCCCGGGATAACTGAGTTGCTGCTGTCAAGTGGAGTGGTGGACCGAAGATACCGGCCAACGAGTCTTTGTTTCATGAAACTTCTGTTCAGATGGTAGGTCCGTCGTATCGGCAACATTGGTGTTGCCCCCCCAACCGTTCGAGCCGTGGTGTCGATTTTTACCGACAGACTTTCGTTTTCAATGAGGTCGGAGATGGGGATTAGAATATCGGCGGAATGCCTCGTGTTATAATCCCAGTTTCGTATTTCGAATGAAACCGAAGGATTGAATGAAATTGCCGCGGCGGTCGCAGACGTATCCATCCTGTTTTCAAATCGGACGCCGATTCGCAGCAGAGTGTCCAGATGTGAATTATAAACGGAAGACGGAACCGGATCTTGATTGGACAATGTGAAGCCGCCGAAAGAATTGCTACTCCTGTTCAGGTACAGTGAACCGGCATCTACAATCCGCTCATCCACGACTAGGAATCTTCGGTCCCAATTACCCATGGTGTCAAAAGCATGAATGTCGTACGACCCATACGCCACTTCGTTGAAACGAAAGTGCACGTCGTTGTACTTGTACTCAAAGGAGTCTATAACGGTGTCGGAATTCTTCAGATACACGGTGGTACCCGGCATCGGCGGCTCTATTCGGCCGTAAATTGAGCACCATTCTTCGTTTTCCGGGAAAACCAGACTTGGGTCGTCCATACAGTATACTGCAAAAAAAAGCAGTGCCGCAAAAAACAACTTAGTGATTCTCAGTGAGATACCTCCTCTACGTAATTTGTCGGAAAATTCAGTTCCCTTTATCGTACTGTTTTCCACGAGAAAGGTGCTCCTTTCGCATCTGTTTCGCGCTTTTTTCATGTCATTCGGAGTCGACCGGGTTTGGGGGGTAGCCGATCAGGGCATAGAAATCCTCTTCCGCCTCAATGAATGAAACGGGAAATACTGTTTCAAAGTGGGCACTTGTGTTCCGATTCGAATGTCGCAATGACCATTCATACAGATCTTTGACTTTAGCTATGCCATAGGTGCGTTTCAGATAATGAATAAATGCTCCGGCCCCGGTCGACCACAACTTGCGGAGTTCCTCTTGAACACTCCAGGATGATGGCTCATTGAGCGGCGGCATTATTCGAGGGTCGACGTTTAAGCTTTCCGCCAACGCACAGAAGTAATCGATTGGGTTCCGGGGAGGAATGTTGCGGTTAGTTGAGTACTGCAGGCTCGATGCCTGGAGAAGACCTGCAGAGACGAAATCGGGACGGCGATAGTAGACCTTCGTATCCTCCCAATAGAACGAAATAGCGGCTTGTGTGATAGGGAGCGGGTCACAATTCTCGAGCTCATCACGAGACAGTTCTATGATTATGTCTGAACGGTAGTCTCGACTTCCTACATACCCGACATAAACCCGGATTCTATCATCAAGAGCGATTTCCAGATAATCCAAAGTATAATCAAGCAGTTGCTCGGCAACCCAGGCGTAGGCCGAGATTTCATGTGGCGGAATGTACTCCGGATTAAAATGAAATTCGAAATTGTGCGATTCAAATATAGTGAGGCTTTCATCATCTGATGGAAGCTCATAGCAGGAAAGATGAATGACGGCGGATATCGCGGCTATGCCGACGCAAACACGTGCAAAATTATTGCTCCGGGTTTTCATGATGCGAATCCTGTCTGGTACTATGTTATGGTAGCATAACGGCGGGACATACCAAAATGACATCCGGCCGAAGGAACAAGATACATAGTGGTTGAGGATGGGAGCAACGTACGGGGCGATGCGCAAACGAGAAGGGGGGGGGTGCCTTGAACAACGCCGCTAAGGCATATCCCTTATCATCTTAGTAGAAACCAGGGGTTCACTGCATGTGAGGGCGCAAGATCACACAGGGATCCTGTGTTATACGAGCGCCCCCTCTTGTGACCGACGGTTCGTTGGGTAATCCTTACAATGTCGAACTCGATGACCGCATGGAGGTGTCGGCAGGATGCAGGCTCAGCGGTTTTCTTCGAGTAGAGAACCCGGGAGAGTACACAATTACTCCCGAGAAGGTATCTCAGCGTATTCATGTGTATATCGATAATGTCCTGGAGATTGATTGCGAAAGAAAGAAGGAGAAATCCGAGAAAGTAACCATCCGAAAGGGATACGTGCCGTTCATAGTGGATTATTTCCATTTCGATCCCGGCGATCCATTTGAGCTATACATCGAAGGACAAGGGATGTCGAAGCAACCAATCCCGGGGTCCATGCTGGTTCATTCTATACGTCCGATAGAGAACGCCACAGTGCAATCTATAAATCCAGAAGTTTCGACGGAATCTTCCATGCGAATCGTGAAACGAGGGGTATCCGGAATGACAATCACCGTCCCGTCCGCAAAGGAGTATATACTTTCCATCATGCGCCTTGATGGACGGTTGATAGATACGCGTACCGGGGTCGGCCCCACCGTGATCAATACGGAATCCTTTCAGGATCGATATGCTTCCGGAGTGTACTCTCTGATTGTTCAGTCGGGAAAGAAGACCATCCGAACCAAACAGCTAATGCTTCGATAACGTGAACGCAGAGGGACCGTCTGTATGGCGGCCCTTGTCGAAGATTACCATCGTTCGTGCTGAGTCGGCCGGGAATCACGCAGCGAACGTAATCTGCTGACAGATTTGAGTTACATTCCTTCTCCCCGACACCGGAAGTGAGCTTTATTACCGGAACACCCAAGACTGAAATGGGCACGGTGGGGTCTGTTCAATACCGTCATCAATCCGCCGTAGTGGCGGTTGCGGCAGACCGGTGTTTGTTCATGCCGGCCGACTACTTTGATGTATCATTCGAAGAACCGAGAACAATTTCATCAAAGGTAACCAGTGCTTTCTTCAGTCCTCGAATAACAGCCGCGGTACCCGGAGTTTCTTCGCCCGTATACGCCGAGTCGAACGAAAGCGCATCCTCGGCCTTTTGACCGACAAACAAATCGAGAAACTCCCGTTTCTTAAAACTCTGGTCACGCTCACGGGCACGTTGCACATACAGCCCTTTTATGACCATATTCGTATCAATACCAAAGACAAACTCCACCGCCCCATATTGACCTTTCTGGGTAACGGCGATTATCGTGCCGATGTGTTCCCCGCCCTCTCCCGTCATCGTATAGTAAGAAAACACGTCGCGTTGCCCCGGAAGCACTTCGAAACCCAGGTTCGCCTCGATGGCCTCGAGCTGTTTCGCAGATATCTTGTCGTTGACACTCAGATAGTCCCTCGCATCCGGAAATATTTTAGTCATAGTTCGTTCGGGATTGCGCCAGACGCACAGGTACACATCCTGGGCGAAAACCGGAACGAAGCTAGAAATGTAAAGAGAACAGACGATAGATCTGTAGCACCACCTGATGGTGGGGCTCTTTATTCCGGGCATACTGATATCCTCCTCTTAGTGTAAACCATCGTGGTTTGTATGTCACACCCGCAAACCAGGCATCTTCGATTTCGTTTCCGTGTCGGACGCCGGTCACGGCAACATTAAGATCCAGCCGGGGCAGCAGCGCGTAATCAAGCGCCGCAAACCCCGTTGCCAAAAACCGTTCGTGTACCATCCCGCCATTCAGCTCCAATCTGCACAATAGTCGTCCCAGATATATGGTGGCGTCCGCCCCTCCGACAGCCCTCGATGTGGTAGAATCCCGCTCATGCGCATGCGACGTTTTGCCGTAAGCGCCCGAGACACCAAGCATAACATCACCGGCATCACCCAGCGTCGCCCCTAACCGCGCAGTGGCGAGACCGTGACCGGGAAAGCCGGGCGTATGATGTGGACCATATCCCTGGGTTGCGGCAACGGCATAGTCCCACATCCCTTTGACACCCGAAAGCATTATGCCGTTATCTACCTCATACCCGATAACCTGCTTGTGCGGCATATCAAAGAGTAATCGCGAGCTGCTGAAGTTGGGCAGAAGGCCGTAGGGCAGTCCAAACCGACCCACGGTCACGTTCCAGCTTCCCAGCGGACCCTTGTACAGGGCATAAAGCTCATGTGGCATAACTCCTGAAAAGTTGTCATACACCTCGACCAGGCCGAACAGCGTCAGTCGATCACCTTTATTATCGGCGAACGTCTTGCGTACCGATACGCCTGCAACATGCAGCCCGCCATCATGTCGATGCCATTCCGACAGCCGGTACCGTACATCGGCATCGGTGGATATATTCCATGATGCCCGCGCACCGGCAATCACGACCAGCATAACAACGAGGACTGTCGAATTAAGCCTTGACCATACCGTCTTCAATATGCACCGTCCTGCCGCATCGTTTAACAAGGTCGAGATTATGAGTCACCATTACCACAGTCATTCCGTCTCGATTCAACGCCTCGAACAGTTCAATTATCGCATCGGCGTTGCGTGAATCGAGATTCCCGGTCGGCTCGTCGGCGAGTAGAATCGGCGGAGAATTGATAAGACTACGTGCGATAGCCACCCGCTGCATTTCACCACCCGACAGCTGGTTCGGCAGGTGATTCATACGCTTGCTCAAGCCCACCAGCTCAAGAAGCTCACGGGCACGTTCACCGGTCTTTTTTCCGCTGAACAAGGCCGGGAGCTGGACGTTTTCAATGACCGTCAGCGTGGGGATCAGAAAAAACTGCTGGAAAACGAATCCGATAGCGGTCTGACG
>CAZEMW010000297.1:0-5388 GCA_964513105.1 uncultured Fibrobacterota bacterium | reverse complement strand
GCTTGCCGAAGTGAGCGAAGCCGAAATGCCGAGGTATCCGGCTATGCCGGCTTAGAGAGAATACTTCCGGACACGGGCACGGGAGTTGCACCACTACTCCGGAATGGAACCGGCCGAATCAACCCGAAAAATTCGTCCCGACACCCTTAGAATCGTGTCACTTTTTGCCGTCATTATGATTCATAGTGCCGCCCCGTTCCTGGTTAAATACGAGGAAATGGGAGCGTCGATAAGGTGGGTGGGCAACCTGTACGATTCTATGTTCCGCTGGTGCATTCCGGTTTTCATCATGCTAAGCGGGAGCTTCCTTATCGAAAAAGCCGACGGGAAAAATCTTGGGCACTATGTTCAAAGGCGGGTTCGACGGACCGTGTTTCCGTTTCTGGTTTGGAGTGCGGTGTATTTCCTTTGGCGAAAACAGGTAAACGGTGACGAGCTGGAATGGTCGGCCTTTTTTATTCTCATGCTTCGTCAACCGATCTATTACCATTTGTGGTTTCTGTACATTATTATAGGGTTGTACTTCACCGCACCGATTCTGCACCACTATCTGCGAGGATCAACACCCCGGAATCGTCTCTATGCAATAACCCTATGGGTCCTCTTCGTTTCTGTTTTACCCCTTGTAAGATACTTCTCAGGTTTTGATCTTTTCTCCATAAATTCAACCGGTAACTCGATTCCGGCGTACGTGGGATATTTCCTTCTCGGGTTTCTTTTACGGGATTTGCCCGTGAATCGCCGTCTGCGCATAGTTGCGGGAGGTGCCTTTCTCGTCTCCTTTTTCGTGACGACGGTCGGAACCTACTACGTCTCGATCGTGAGAAACGGAGGCGCTTTCGACGGCATATTTTATGAATACTACAGTTTGAATGTCCTGGTGATGGCTGTAGCGGTATACGTGTTCACCGCAGGGAAAAAGGATGAGACCGTGAGGGGTTCCGACAGCCGGTTTTCACCCCTTTTTGCGATTGCCGCCTGTGTTCCCGGGATGTACTTCGTTCATGCGATGATCATTGCCATACTTCAGCAGGGCCTGCTCGGGATCACTCTTCGCCCCACAAGCGTTCATCCTGCGCTCGGGGTCCCAATTTTTGCACTGGCGGTGTTTTTCGCCTCATTTGTTGTAGTTTTCACAATCCGCAAAATTCCGATAGTGCGGTATGCCGTCCCCTAGAAAAATTGTGGAACAGAGGGCATCACCCATGAAACTCATTCAGATAATTGCACCGATATGGATAGTGCTCAACACCGTCTATGGACAGGGATCCTTGCCCGAGTTACTCACCCGTGACGAGTTCCAGTCATTCTATGATATCGCAAACTCACCGCTCGCATCGATCCCCGGGAAGACGGCATGGACGAAAGCGGTACCGGGGATCGATTCCGTAGCAATAACGTCTTCTTCCGACGGCAAAGCGCAACCCGCGCTCTTCTACGACTCCGGTTCACCACAAAAAAAGCCGCTCCTCGTTGTTTTACACAGCTGGAGTGCCGATTTTATGCAGCATTTCAGTATTCCTTACGGTGTATGGTCCCTGAAAAACGACTGGGTTTTCATTCATCCGGACTATCGGGGGCCATACGACAACGCCGAGGCGACCGCCTCTGAGGCGGCTGTCCGGGACATACTCGATGCGGTCGAGTATGCAAAAAAACGGTCCCGAGTGGATGAGCAGCGTATCTATCTTACCGGCTTTTCCGGCGGGGCAATGACTACCCTGATCATGGTTGGACGCTTCCCCGATATCTGGGCGGGAGCGGCCGCATGGGTTCCCGTCTATGATCTGGTTGACTGGTATTATACAACCAAAGGAGCGATTCACGACTACTCGCATCACATTGAGAACTCATGCGGCGGCCCGCCCCTCGAAGGAACCGCGGCATATGCCGAGTGCAAGAAACGAAGCGTGAGCAGCTATCTGAAAAAAGCCCGCGGCAAGGAGGTACAGGTCTATATCGCCGCCGGGATCCGTGATAATTTCGTGCCGGTCGGGCATGCCGTTCGGGCATTCAACGACCTTGCGAATAGCCCTCACCTGATTCCCGATTCCACCATTGATTATCTGAACAGGGAAATGAGAGTACCGCCACAGCTCAAGGGCACCTACTATGACAGTCTTTTTTCGGCTGTCGGCCACGAACTGGTGTTCGAACGATCGTCGGGAAACGTAACACTGAAAATATTTGAGGGGCGTCACGACGTACTCTACAACCCGAGCCTGTTATGGCTAAGCAGACAATCCCGCACTAAAGGTTTGTTTAAGGGATTAACTATTCCCCGGTATCCTTCGCAGCACAAGAATCGGTAAGCTTCGACCCGCGGTCAATTTGAGTGCGCCATACTTCGATGGAGGAATTATCCGACCGAAAACAGGAAGACAGATAGCTATAAGTGTAGCGACGATTCTGACACTTACGTGCGTCTTATTCGCGCAATCGGACAAATCTGTCTTACCCGATACCGATTATGTCGATCGACTCGTAGCAATGGGGTTTGTGGATGTGGGGGCACTCGACACGACGCTCCACATTGAACTAAAATATGCCGATACCGCGAATTTCATGAGAGCGAACGTCTACGGTTTGCTCGACAGGTGTTTTCTGCGCAAAGACGCCGCGGCAAAACTGGTTCTGGCGAACCGGCTTCTCAAGAACCGTCACCCGCATTTCCGAATACTCGTCGCCGACGGTTTTCGCCCCCGACATGTGCAGCGCCGGATGTGGAACATTGTAAAGGGCTCTGAGATGCAGCGGTATGTTGCCAATCCCCGGTACGGCTCGATGCACAACTATGGATGCGCGGTTGATGTAACGATTGTCGATACGGCCGGGGTCCGCCTGGACATGGGAACACCTATCGATCATTTCGGTCCCCTTGCACAACCGCGACTTGAACCCAAATACCTGGCATCCGGTCAACTTACAAATGCCCAAGTGGCAAATCGTCACTTACTGCGCGATATAATGATAGAAGCCGGATTCTATCCGTTGTCGATTGAGTGGTGGCATTACAACGCGTTTCCCAAAAAGGAAGTTCGGGCACGATACACGATCGTCGAATAAAGCGATCCGACTATTGCTTTCCAGAAATCACGAAATAGGCGGTCACCGTTCTCCACTCGAAATCCCTTCCCCGAAAAAATGTACTCAATCGCCGCCTGATATCTTCGGAAGAATCCGGATGGACCTCTCGTAAACGATCACCCAGGCTTGGCCTCTCGGCGTTTTCCGACCGGCGAAACCAATGCTCGATATCGGATTCGGAAAACCGTCGTACCCCGTGATAGATTTCTTCATAGCTCTTCACTGAAAAACCGGCCGTAACCAGATCGGCCTGGACGGACTCGCGATCCCAGTTCATCAGGGGGTCGGTTTCGGACCCGAACAGCTTACTTTCGGCATCGTGCAGTTCATTCCGAAGGGATCGGGGCATCTCGGGAAGTTCGGTGGGGCGTTGCCCTTTTGCAAAAACGGTTTCAGCAAGAACAATCGTTCCATCGGAACCGAGTACACACATGGCTTCGCGTATCGGTTGCAGTTTGTCGGTTTCCGTCCCCAGAACATTCCGCCCCAGAATGCGATCAAATCGTACCGTCTCACCGGCCGCGTGCTGCAAATCCTTCACCCATGAGCTCATATCGCTTCGAACTATCTGCGGACGCGACAGGGTGTCGATTTGGCGTGCCATATACTCCAGGGTTTCACGCGCGGAATCATCGTGACAAATACCCCACACACCTCCGTCGGGAGCATACCGGACCGCCTCCAGAGTCAGCAGCCCGGTGCGAGCATGAAGATCCAGCACAAGCGAGTCTCGTCGGACTTTGGCCAGCTCAAAGATTCTGTCTCTCACCCCAGAAAGCATGCTTCCGGCCGTTTCGGCCGTCCGACGGGACCAGTTTTTCCGTGCATTTCCCGTACCGTCGTCTCCGCTCGCAAAGGGATCCGCATCCGTCCGACGAGACATGGCCTCGACCTGGGCCTCACGCCTTCGGGTCACCTCGTTACGGATTTTTTTCTCATAGCCGACATTTGACGGTTCATAGAATGCATTGCCCTGAAGTTCCCCCGGCAGGTACTGTTGCGCGACCCAGTGATCACGATAGGCATGCGGATAGAGGTATCCCTTTCCGTGTCCCAGCCCCTCCCCGTCCCGGCTCGCATCCCGAAGATGATCGGGTACATCATCCGCGGCTTCTTTCGAGACCGTATCGAGAGCATCGAAGAAAGACAGAGTGGTGTTACTTTTCGGCGCGGTAGACAAATACAAACAGGCCTGCGCCAAATGGAAACGCCCTTCGGGCATGCCGACATAGTCAAACGCCTTTGCGCAATCAGTCACCACTCCCAGGGCATGAGGATCGGCCAGCCCGATATCCTCTGAAGCCAGAATGAGCAGACGCCGGAAAATGAATCGTGGGTCCTCTCCCGCATACACCATTTTCCCCATCCAGTACAAAGCAGCGTCGGGATCGGATCCTCGTACCGATTTGATAAAGGCCGAAATGGTATCGTAGTGTGCATCGCCGTCTTTGTCGTACAGGACCGCACGCTGTTGAATGGATTCTTCGGCCACTTCTCGCGTGATCCGAATTTCTCCGTGCTCATCGGGTTCGGTGGTTTCAACCGCCAGTTCAAGGGCATTGAGTACCCCTCGCGCATCTCCATTCGCCACATGTATCAAGTGATCCAGCGCTTCATCCTCAAGCAGAACGGCGGCATTCCCATACCCTCGTTCCGAGTCCTCCAGAGCCTGACGGGCCACCCGGCGTAAGTCATCCTCGGTGAGCGACTGAAGCTGGAAAATGCGAGATCTGGATACGAGAGCTTTGTTGACTTCGAAATAGGGGTTTTCGGTCGTGGCCCCGATCAAGATGATAAGCCCATTCTCGACATGCGGTAAAAGAGCGTCCTGTTGCGCTTTGTTAAAACGATGTACCTCGTCGACGAACAGAATAGATCGTTTTCCGTAAAGCGAAAGAGAGCGTTCAGCCTGAGACACCGCATCACGAATATCCTTGACGCCGGACAAAACGGCATTCAGCGAGAAAAACTCGGCTTTGGTCGTGTTGGCGATAATTCGGGCCAGGGTTGTTTTTCCGGTACCGGGCGGGCCGTAGAAGATTACACTGGACAACTGGTCTATCTGAATGGCACGTCGAAGCAGCCGTCCCGGGCCGATGATATGTTCCTGGCCGATGAATTCATCGAGCGTCCGCGGACGCATTCGGTCCGCGAGCGGCGCGTTTCTGTTTCGTAACTCTTCTCTATTTTGCTCAAAAAGGTCCATTTTCGGGCATTCTATCCAGATTGGATGTTTCTCATGCTTGTTTGCTGTTCATAGTCAAAATAGTGCCTGTCCGGGAAACCCATCACGACGAAGTG
>CAZEMW010000296.1:0-5401 GCA_964513105.1 uncultured Fibrobacterota bacterium | reverse complement strand
CCTAAGTACTGTATCTATAATTATTTTCATGTGTGTCCCTGTCTTCCGAGACTTTTACAATGGAAAAGGAAAAGCTCTTGAGGAAACATTCTGCACACATTAGGACGGTTCTTCTCCTTGCGGCCTTGATTCCTTTCGGACTCTTTGCGCAGGTGCAGGAATATGTCCTTCAAGCAGGTGACGTAATTTCGATTCAGGTTGTGGAACATCCGGAGTTCACCGGGCGACACAAGATTCGCCCGGACGGCCGCATCAATTTCCCGGTAATCGGTGAAATTGAGGTCGCTTCATTAACTCCGGCACAACTCGTCAAAATCATGCAGGGCAAACTTGCGTCCTATGTGAACAACCCGGTGGTTTCGGTCTCCATAGAAGCCTACTATGCCAACAAAATCTATGTCATGGGTGATGTCGGCGGGGTAGGGGAGTACGAGATCTATGAACCGGTCGATGTCCTCAAAGCCCTGGCAATGTGCGGCGGAGTAAAGAATCAACGGGTAAAACTGATGAAAATCATCCGCGCCGACGGCACCACAGTCGATGTCCCAGTCGACGAGGATTTCTGGACGGGCAAAACCAAACAAAAATACCTTCTATACCCGGGCGATACGCTTTTTGTGCCCTCTACCTTCAAGGTTCCATTCGGCTTGTACAACACGATTCTGACGAGTATAACCTCAACAATATCGCTCGTCCTTCTTATAATGACCCTCTCTTCGAGAGGATAATCGTCTCCAGGAACAACGTCATGAGAGGGGAGCCCGCGGTTTGACGCCCATCATAGTTACGATCGGCAGCGGCAAGGGCGGAGTGGGTAAAACGACCCTCGCTGCAAATCTTGGAGCTTTGCTCGCATCTCGCGGCAAACGAGTCTGTCTTGTGGATGCCGATCTGGGGGGCGCAAATTTGCACCATTTTGTCGGCATACGAGCCCCCAAGGTAGGCCTTCAGGATTATCTGAACGGTACTCTGAGCCAACTGTCCGATGTTGCGCAGGAGACAGCCACCCCCAATCTTCTACTGGTGGGCGGTGCCGGCGACATAGTAGAACTCGCCAATCCGAAATATACGCAAAAAGGTAAAATTCTTCGCGGCATCGAGAAGCTGGACTGCCATTACGTGTTGGTGGATCTCGGGGCCGGGAGTGGCAATAATGTCGTTGATTTTTTCGCTGCATTCCAGAATGGAATAGTTGTCTGCGACGGCCTGCCGACCTCTATTGAGAACGCTTACGCCTTTTTGAAGAACGGAATAATTCGGGGAGTGCATCATCTGTTTGCCGGTCAACGAGAGATTCGTTTACGGCTACGTCGTCTTTCGGATTCCCGTGGTCCCCGGGGATGCGCAACAATGAAGGAATTCCTCCAGGAATTCAGCCGTGAGTACCCTCGTGAAGCTCGCTCAATACGAATGTGGTTGAGTGAGAGAAGATTAGGGCTGGCCGTAACCATGGTGAAAAACCGCGGAGACTTGGCCGTTGGTAACCGATTCGTAGAAATTGTAGATAAATATCTGAGTGTGAGACCAACTTTTATCGGCTATGTAATCGATTCTCCCTTCGTGCGGAGTGCAGTACGATTGGCTCGTCCTGCAGCTCTGCTGCCCGAAGCGGCGGAACTTCGTTCCTGTTTCAATTCTTTAGCCGAAAACCTGCTCGCGCTCACCGAAGGACGGACTTGCGATGGGAATTCTGGAGCATTGGGGACTGGAAGAACCCCCGTTCGAAGAACTGTGTGATACACGGTTTTTCTTTGAAAGCGATGATCATAGAGAGGCACTGGATCGTCTCCTGTATGTGGTAAATGATCGAAATATGAACATGGGATTGCTCACCGGGGAAGTTGGCTCCGGTAAAACCATTACGAAAAACGTATTCATCAATTCTCTTCCCAAGAATGATTTCGAAGTGGTGAGTTTCGAGAATTCTCGTTTCCCCTTTGCCGATATACTGTATGATATTGTGAAACGAATCACATTTCGTGATGTACGAGTCGGCCTTACCGAGGAAACGAGTCTGCCGGAGAGGGGAGATGTTTACCAATTGAGCAATCTCCTCAAAGAGAAAATCGATAAAATTGTTTATGAAGAGAAACGTCATCTCGTAATCGTGTTCGATGAGGCACAGTTGATGGACGACGAAGTACTGGATGAGGTCAAGACTCTGACCAACATATCATCGGAATCCGAGAACTATCTCACCATTTTTCTGGTCGGGCAACCCGAACTCAGAGAAAAGATTCGTCGACTCAAGCAGGTGGACCAACGTATATTCCTGCGTTTCCATCTCAATAATCTGGATTTCCGGAACGCCGTGGATTACATAGAACATCGTCTCCGCATAGCAGGGCCGCCGAGGCAGGCGGTATTCACCAGTCTGGCGCGAGAGCTCATTTTCCGGTCCACCGGAGGTGTTCCGCGCGAAATAAACCGGCTCTGTAAGTTGGCTTTGACCTACGGATTCGGTAATTCACTCGAGGAGATCACAAAAGAAGACTTGGAAGTCGTCCTCGAAGATATTCGTGAGCATAGCTGATGAGCGAGGGAAAAAGACGGTTTAGTCTTGGCGACATTGTTCGCAAAATGAATGAAAACGAGGGGCGAAAAGAGGAGTCTTCTTCTCCCAGACCTCGCTTCACACGTCCCGTATCACAGTCAAACCGACCACACGAAGATGCATCGCTTCCACCGCAACCTCGATTGGAGAGGCCGGAAAGCAGTACGGCCGAACCGAACACTCTTCTGCAGCAAGAAAAGCGGGTTCTTCGAGCATCTGCTCCGGCTTCGGCCGGACCTGTCGAAAAGACCGATACTCTTCCCGGTTACGAGAGCACGGCGGCTTCGGAACACGCAGGGGAGGATTACGACGAAGGCATCGACTATCTACGGTATCTCTCGATTATTCTGCGTCGAAAATCAATCATTATACTTACCGTTCTTGCCGTCGGCATTTTCTCCGTATTTTCATATCTTCGTTCCGAGAAGTACTACACCGCCTCCGCATCTCTGCTGTTTCAGCCGGGGTATGGAAGAATACTCGAAGGTCAAAGCGGCTGGACCTACTACAGACAGGAAGAGAAAAACCTCAAGACACACCTGGAACTCTTGACCTCTTCAGCGGTGCTCGAGAGAGTCGCGGAGAATCTTGGCGGGGCAATCGCGGTACCGGATATTAGAGGGGCAATCAGGGTTTCCCGGGGGGAAACCGACGGGGTCAAGAACAACATCATCAATGTCAGGTATCGGCATGTTGACCCCGAACTCTCCAGAGATGTAGCAAACGAGCTCTGTCGCACCTATATAGAATACCATCGTGACGTGTATGCTCAAGAGAACACCCGGTTCATTCTCAAATTGAGGACCCAGATTGAAAAACTCGAAAAGGGGCTGGCGGAGAAGGAAGATGCGCTTCGGGAGTTCAAGGAAAAACATCGAATCGTAGCTTTATCCGATAGGGCCGGGCTTGTCACCAGCAAAGCATCCGAAATCGAGATGGCACTTCAGGAAACGCAGCTCGGCCTTCTGGAGAGCCGTGAACGCCTTCAAACTTTAAAGTCCAAGATTACTCAGCAAGACGAGAACATCGTTCAGTCGATGACCTACAAAAATCCGTATCAGGACCGCATCGCCGATCTTCAGCTCGAGTTGGCTACCTTGATCGCTGAATATAGTCCCGATCACTACAAGGTGCAGAGAGCAGAAAATGAAATAGCCAGTCTCACCAAGGCCATGGAAACCGAGGTTTCCAAACTTGCGGTAGAAAAGACAGTCGTGAAAAACCCGGTGCGTGAGGAACTGATCCGAAACATTGTCAATCTTTCTCTTGAAATCTCGGTTCTTGAAGCAAAACGTACCGCTCTCGAGCAGATTATTGACAAACAGAATGACGAAATCCGAAAGCTGCCGGGCATTGAACTTGAATACGCGCATCTTGACAAAGACAGACGGTCGATGGTGGAGACCCTCGACTTGCTGAAGCGCAAGCTGGAAGAGGCAAAAATTGAGAAGGATTCAAAAGAATCCGATCTTCGCGTGTTCGAACTGGCAAATATTCCGGGGCAGGCGGTTGCGGAGAAGAAAGTCTCCAGCATATTTATGGGACTTCTTGTCGGCCTTATTCTTGGTATCGGTCTGGCATTTTTACTTGAATATCTGGATCAGACTCTTAAGGATCCCGGAGAGGTTGAAAAGAATCTTGAACTCCCCTTGCTGGGCGTTGTACCCCTTATCGAGGCCGATCAGTCCGCGGTTGATACACCCGGTCGGCTTGCCAAGTCGGTCCTGGAGCCTTTTCGTGCCCTTCGTGCCAACCTGAAGCACTTGACCGGAATCCATAAAGCGAAGGTGATCATGATCTGCAGCGCGGTCAAGGGAGAAGGAAAGACCACGCTGGCGGGAAATCTTGCGATTACCTTTGCCATGGACGGCAAGAAAGTTCTGCTCATCGATGCGGACCTCAGGCGGGCGCAAGTTCACCATTATTTCAATGTTGACCGTGGCGAGGGCCTGGTCGACCTTCTATTGGGCGAGCGTCGTCCCGAGGACGTCGAGCGTCAAACTCCGCATGAAGGACTATCGATTATAACAGCCGGCAGCAAGAGCCACAATCCGGCCGAATTGCTGGGGACATATCGGTTCGATGAAGTTATCGAGGAGCTTCGTTCACGGGCGGATCTGGTAATTTTTGACTCCCCCGCGTTCCTTCCGGTAAGTGATTCTCTCACCATGGCTCCAAAAATGGATGCCGTGGTTATGATTGTGCGCACGCTGTGGACCCCTCTGAAAGCGGCGCGTCAGACTCGCAATCAGCTTAAGAGGATGGGAGCCAAGATTCTTGGGGGAATACTCAATGGCGTTTCGCACCAACACGGTTACTATCCGTACTATTACGGATACTATGGTTATTATGCCTACAAATACACGTATAGCTATGACGAGGATCCCCCACGTAAAGCTTCCATGCGACAATTCGGTCTTCGGTTGGAAGGGAAAATGCGCGAGGCGGTATCCAACGCTCGATTTGCCGTTCCACAGAAGGTCTCGAGGTTCAGCCGATTTGCTCGGAGGATTGCGCGAAGGCCGATGTTTTGGCTTCTTGTCGCGGCTGTAGCAGCCGTTGTAGGGACCCGGCTGTATGTAGAAAGCAGTTCTTCGGGCTTGATCAATGAGTTTATATCACCGGTTGAAATCGATGAACCGCCTTCCTCTGCCGGCCCGGCCATTCGCATCGAGAAAAGCCATCCTGCACGGACTACGGAAATCGGTTCTGCCAAGATGGACTATCCGGAAAGCGTTACACAGGACAATTCGCATCCCAACCACAGGCTTCTTGATTCGGTTGCCGTTTGGCTTGTAACGGTGCGCAAGCGGGATTGGCCTGAGGTATCGCGGTTTTATGACTCCC
>CAZEMW010000295.1:0-5407 GCA_964513105.1 uncultured Fibrobacterota bacterium | reverse complement strand
TGTGGGGGGCATGCCCTGCATCAATGCATACCTTTCTGTCGCACCGCATCTTTAAGTTGGATTCAATCGGGCAACAAGGGGGATGCACGATTCGGGTTACACAAGTTGCTGATCCGGCCGTTCCACCAACTGCAACTGTACCTCGGCGGCGGGGGCACCGTCGACGGCGATTATAACTACATACAACCCCGCCTTGGCAAAGCGCAGATCGCGGAAGTTGATAAGGTGATTAGTAGAGCTGAAGTATCGCCCTTCGGGAATCCGCACTGCAAACAAACTCTCCAACTCATCCATTGTTTTCTTACCGTCTTCATTGGCGAACCAGCTGACAATCTTGTGGTCACCTTCTTCGCTCTTTCCCCAACCGAGTTGCACGGCGATTGAACAAGCCGATTTTACATATGGAAAGCCCGCGGTACTGATAGTATCAAAAGTCCCCAGTATACAGAGCCGTCCTTCATATTCCATTGCGGTATCGCACGCCACCGACATCAGTACTTTCATCATTGTCCTTTCCGGAAAGGATTCAAATCATTTTCCGAGAACGAAGATCGTCGACAATTCCCTTGATAGTAAACACCCCTTGATGCACGTCTTTCTTGAATCGAAACCCCGTCACATACGATCCGTCGTCACCATTTTCTCGACACCATCGACATTCGGCCGCCACTCGAACCGATTCCCCGAAGAAGCTTCCTTCGGGAAGCTTCATGGTGAAGGTGTATTTTTTCGAAACACGAAACCGTGACTCTCCGACCATACGAATCCCTTTTACGGAGATATCCACCACCGATCCAACGTAATCGCCTCCGCCGTCGTCATAGACCCGGAGGTAATAATAGGGGCGCAGTCGCTCAAGGGATCTACGTTCTTCCATTTTTTTTGTTACTCCTTTTTCGGTACCGTACTCTTAACCATTTGCGACGGGGGGCTCCTTTTCCTGTCCGAGCAGTGCTTCCGCGTCTCGAATGGTCGGCACGGTAGTAACTTTGTACTTGCTCAGAATCGGGGTGGCGCGAGCGAATTGTACTAATCCTATGCGCGATCCACCCACCACACGAATCACTCGTCCGACACCATGGCCGGAAAGATAGTTGACCGTATCCCGAAGGACTCCGACTGCTCCCAGGTCACCAAGGCGAAACTCGGAGATGTCGTTTATTACGGCGAATCCTTCTTTGAGTCGTCCGATCTCGAAAACCATACGGTCAAGAACCTGCTCGGCCTCCTGTCTGGAAATGCGTCCCGCAAGTTTTATGTACAACCGATTTGTGTCCTGTTCGGCGCGAATCTCATGCATAGTTGTTCCCCTGTAACTCCGGAACGCGACCGAGGAGCGATCGGGCCGACCGGCAAAATGCTATTTACAACAGCGAAAACCGACAAACAACCTTCCCTTGGTCTCGGGCATATGCATGAACGAGGTACAACTGCTTCCTTTTTTTCCGCTCTGCCACCATCCGCCGTACACCTGTGCCGAATCTTCGGAGCCGCCGTCGGTCCATTCCGCGACGTTACCACTCATGTCGTACAATCCCTCGCGGGTGCGACAATCGGTGAACTCACCGGATTCGGCTGCGCGGTTGCTCACCTTTCGGTTATTCATGGTGTTACAGGCGCGATCGTTAAAATTCTTTCCATAGGGATACGCGTTCATGCGTTTCGCACCACGGCAGGCTGTTTTCCATTCCAACGGCGTGCAAAGCCTTTTGCCTGCTTTCCGACAGGCATCCCGCGCCTGCTCACGAGTGACCTCCCGTTTCGGACTGCTCCCATCTTTGTTCGGCCACTCGTATCTATCGATGCAGAAACGAAGTTCGGAAAACAAAACCATGTCGTCGGGACACAAACGAATCTCCACCGTATCCATACCCACCCCACCGTCGGCGTCGGTAACTCTCACGACCGCATCGGACTCGGCACTGAACGCGTGAGAGACATTACCGTGCGATTTCGATTTCCAATCGTATGTCCCGTCATTGTCAAAGTCCCATTCGTATAGAACGATGTTTTTCTCGGCATCATATATTCCCGGATTCAGAGAAATCCGCCGTCCGGGCGAAGTTACATAATGTGTCTGCTCTTCTACTTGAGGCGGGGTGTTGAGAACCGTCACCACCGTCGTGCAGGAGAATACGGTTCCATTGTCATTTTTTGCGGCAAATCGAATGGTATGCGGGCCTGCGGATCGGAATACGTGTTCAGCCCGTACCTCGTACGCCGAAGTTCTGTCGTAGGTGCCGTCATTGTCGAAATCCCACAAATACTGAACCAGTTTCCCCCCGTCATGCTTAATGGAGGGCTCCAGGCGCAGCGTGTCATTGACCGAGATTTCGTAGGGGCCGCCCGGATTCAGTTCGGGTGCTTTTTCTACCACCACCACCGATTTCGCCGCCGTTTTCTCAAGTCCCCAGAGGTTACGCGCACGGCAAATGACCGCGTACGCTCCCTGTTGGGAGAATACCAGTTTGGTTCGCGGCTTTGACGTCGTCCGAAGAGTTGGGCTGCTTGTACCGAAACTCCAGGTGTACTGATCCATTTTCACTTCTTTGGGTGATGTCGTGCAGGCAATAATGGCGGATTCTCCCACACTCACCGTGTCGGGGCAGCTCAGCGAGGTAATCTCAAAGTCGGAGGTCACCACAACCTTCGAAACGGCGGTATCCATTGCGCCGTGTGCGTCTTTTGCTACGACAAAGACCATGTGGGTATCGGGTTCCATCCATATCTGAAACATCGTTTTCTCAAAAGTAAAAGATCCGTCGTCTGGGTAATCCCATGTTCCGTCACCGTCTAAATCCCATCGAATCGTCAATGCCGAAAGACGGTCTCTGCTGTCTGAGCTTTTGGATGCATCGAGATTAAACACTGTCCCTAGCGTTGCTGCTTGGGGACTTACGGATAAATGAGCAGTCGGCGGTGCATTAACGGTGGTCTTCGTCGATCCTCTCGCTCGTTGTTTCATCGTGTTGGTGACTTCGACCACAATCTCGTATTCACCCTCCTTTTTAAAAGTGTGTCTTACGATCGAATCGGTGGTGTACCCGGTGTCACCAGGGTAATCATAGGTTCCGTCTCCATTGAGATCATAGCGAAATTGCAACCCTTTAGATTGTCCGTCGTTGTTCACCGATGCGGACGCGTCGACCGAGAACTCCTGGTGAGGAAGAAGCAACGGAGGGATATCCACGACTGCGTTTACATCGCCGACAACAGTCAAGTACCAGTGGCGCACGATCTCGCCTCCCTTGCCGTCGACAGCCTTCGCGACGATCCTGTGTGTTTTCGACTCTTGAGGCGACCATTGAATTCTCCCGGATTCGGGGTCGATAAACATACCGTCGGGCCGTTTCACAAGGCTATATCGTACCGGGTCCCCATCGGGGTCAACCGCGGTAAGTGTGTCGAAAAAATCACGGTCGGGAAGACATCGCACTCGAGGAGTTCCGCGCCATCGGGGGGGGGCGTTTTCTGGAGTACTATCCGGACGAAGACAGACGGTTTCCAGGGTCATCCGCTCAATTTGCGGATCACTGGGCCATTCTGCAATATCCTCTTTGTCCGAATCAGAAAGCCGGAGCCTTTTGCTCAAACCGCCGCTGTTGAGAACCATCACTTTCTTGCATGACGGGATAACCTGGTTTTTCCCGTTTGGCGGCGTTAGAATCGCTTCACCCGCAATTGTCTTCAGCACGGTTATGTTTTGCCGTCGATGATATGCGGCATCAAAACAGCCTTCCTCGGTCATGATTGAAAGCTCCGGGGTCGTCACCACGGGGCGCATACGTCGGTTTTTGTCTGATGAAACCAGGGGAAGAACCTCACCATAGAGAATGTCCGTCTGAATAACCCAGCCGTCTCCACGGTTGTCCCGGTGAAATCGAACGGTAATTGCGGAGTTACCCCGGATGTGTATAACGTCGTTGTTCCCGTAATCCAGTTGCGCTTTCTCGCCGCGAAGCGTTACCACCGTATCGCCGTCGCGGACGACACTGGAATCAAACGCAATTCCCTTGGGGCCGGACAAACCTGAGATGCGTCTGAGAACGGCACTCGGTCCCTCGGGTATTTCTTCAGTGTGTTCGCAGGAGAGCACGAACAGGACTGCGAGGAACATCGCAAGAGTCCGGGTTGGATTTGTAGGTCGCATTTTCATGAGCCGTTCATCTTTCGAGCTCTCCCTGAACGGTCGTCCGTTGTAAGACCACCGACATACCATGGTTTTGCGCAATCGTTTTGCTCCGGAATAGATGGGCCGAAGAATTTTTGCGCCGTGCCGCCGTATTGAAGATCCCGTTGTGGCGAAAAAACGTACACGCGGTTCCGTCGCTTACCTGGTGCCTGTCCGAAAACCCCATTCGGCGCGTCGACCGGCTGCGAAGGCGCCTGGCTTCGTTGTCCCAAATCGCCGTATCGCCGCGGATACGCCTCTTTGTGACGCCTCGCCAAGCGCTTTCTCGCTCGGCCGACACACCAAAGCGGGTTTCCGGACTGGCACTACCTATTGTATTGTTGGGACCGAGGGCTTTCAAGAAGGACTGATCCCGATTGTGCTACTGCCCCGTCGGGCAACTATCGATGTGCTGCTGCCGGACAATCACCTGCACCGGAAAAGCGCGACGGCACAAGAAATACAGACGGATCAGGTTCCGCATGCTGGGGAACGGAAATTCCCGGAGGGGGCAGAGAGGTCGATCGGAGCTGTTTGTTTGTATTATTTTACACGTGCACAGGGTATTTGTTTTTCATGGAGCGCGGCTCTTCGGTGGGAGCAAACGCGGCAGGCTCTACGAGCCGGTCGTCATCAAAAATAGAACCGCGTACTCTGCGAAAGCACCCGATATACAAAATCAGCGATTTCACCAAGGCCTGTTATCTCTCCAGACCGGAACCGGCACTGTTTCGATAGTGTTCTGCATTTTTTCATGTCTTTCAAGTGGAGGAATAGAATGGTTCGTTGCGAGGTTTGTTCCGGGAAGGCAGATTTCTACATGCGGATAAATCGTCACGGGCAGAATGTGAACGTACCGATCTGTAGTGACGGCTGCGAAGAAAAACTGGTGGAAATACTAAGGGCGGCTTTTGAGATCGAATTCCAGAACAAATGCCGGGCCCTGGAAGATAGAACGAGAAAGCCAATATCCGAGTCCCCGGCCCCTTCAAAAAGCGGTCGGTTCTCATGGAAAAACACTACAATCCGCAGTCGTCACACTCGAGAACCGCATTAAGCACTCCGGCCAATTCGTCTACACCAAACGGTTTCTCCAGAAATGCATCGGCACCCTCGCGAGCAATCGACCGTTCCTGGTCTCCATCGGCGTATCCGGATACCATGACAACCTTCAGGTCGGGACGAATGGTTTTCAATCGCTCAAACGTTTCAACCCCTCCCAGGCCGGGCATAATG
>CAZEMW010000294.1:4899-5428 GCA_964513105.1 uncultured Fibrobacterota bacterium | reverse complement strand
ATACTATCCTGTATTTTTCAGTGGACAAAGCGTTGAAAAATAGATAATGTATCTGAGCCGGCGGAGCCGGATACTACATAATGCTCGATAATCCAGTGAGACGACGACGTCTCGGCGGTACTCGCTACGGCAGAACCGACTTCAACTCCGGCTCAAGTAGACCGGTTCATTACGACGCACTGCATCGCGCGGCCTCAGAGAACGTGCTTCGTCGATCACCGAAGTCCAAAATCGAGCGAAAAGGCCATTTTCAGGTGAACAAGGCTCAATCAGCATATTATTGAACAGGCAAAAAACCGAATCACGTCTTCGAAAATCAGTCGTCAGTTCAGAAATGAATCACTTGGATAATCTTTTGTGATACTATTACGTATTACAAGGTTAAGAACTGGAATGCGATTTGCAATTTGTTTGCGGCACTCGAACTTATCTATATTCCTCCCACGCAAAAGCCGAACGTTTGCCGGAACCGGGAGGACGGGTTTTGCGGAGATCGGGCTTTGGAAGGCGTCACGCTCGATTACAAAAA
>CAZEMW010000294.1:0-4889 GCA_964513105.1 uncultured Fibrobacterota bacterium | reverse complement strand
CCTCTGAGCGGGGTGGGCTTACTGCAATGAAATAAAACTGCATAGCCGGATCGGGAAATAGTACCCCCATTAGACCGGCGGAACCAAAGAAGAAGGTAGATAGCCGTGGCACAAGAAAAAGAAAAGAAACAGGTTACGACACAGGAAGCGTTCTCATCTGAGCAGATCAAGAATTTCAAGGAAAAGCTGCTTTCGGAAAGGAACCGCGTTCTCGAAGAAATGGGAGAAATGCAGAGTTCGAACCTGAAACAGTCGATTTCCGATCAATCCGGTGAAGTTTCACGCTATAGCTCCCACCTCGGGGACACGGCGTCTCTGGCGTATGGACGTGAGTTTTCCATGGGTGTGACCGAGCGGCAGCAGAAATATCTTGAGCAGATCGACGACGCTCTTCAACGAATTGATGACGGGACCTATGGGATCTGCAAAGTCACCGGTGAACCGATTCCCGTTGAACGCCTTGAGGAAGTGCCTGTTGCGAAATACTCCGTTAAAGGCAAAGAAATCCTCGACCGGCAACGTCGATAGCTCTCGAAGCCGCGAGCGATTCGCAAAACCGTTTGATCACACGATCGACATCCCTCAACGGAGCCGATGTGATTTTTCGGGCCGTCTCGCGGCGCTGATTGCCGCACTGATTTGCCTTCCCTGTCTGCAGACCGGATACGCAGAGCGGGTTCGAACACTCCCGATTCCCTCCGATTCCTCGGATGCTATCATTGTGGCTTTCACCGGAGACGAAGGTGAAAGCCTTCAACGATACGTACGTCGAAGCCGCGAAACCGACATTAGAGCCGTAATTAGTCGCTATCTGGATTCTCTGGGCTATTTTCGAGCCGCCCGTATCGAAAAAAGGGATACAACCGTCGTTCATGCGGGAACCAGAGCCGTGCTGAGTGAAATCGACTACGTGGTTCGAGGCGGCCAACCGCATGATTCCGGCATTGCCGCCGATTTGCGTCTTCCCATGCCCTATGACGCAGGTCTTCTGAATCGACTTGCCGCATCGAGCGTTCGAGATTTCGCCGAAAACGGCTATCCCTTTGCTGCTTCATCAATCACAATCGACAGCTCAAACGCCACCGACGGAGACACCCTCAGGATTGAGGCCATCATATCCGTACGTCCCGGCAAGAAATATCATTTCGCTCCTCCTCTTCTGAAAAATGGATTCACCACAAAACCTCGTATTCTGCGCTATGATCTCGCTTTCACGCCCGGGATGGTTTTTGATATTCGTCGACTCGAAAGATCGGAACGCAGACTGGAGAGCCGGGACTACATCCAATCGATCGGCATTGGGAGTCCATTGATTGTGCCGCCCGGGGAGGAAATGGATACCGTCGCGGCGGAAGAACACGGAACCGTAGTGGTTCCGATAAGAATCGAGGATCATTCCGGACTGGGAGTGGACGGCGTGCTTGGATACCAGTCGTCCGGAGACGCACCCAACCGTCTCACCGGCCTTCTATCACTTTCGCTGCTCAATACCTTTCACGTAGGTGAACAGATTACGGTCGCCTATACAGGAGAAAACGAATACAGCGAACTCGATGTGTTCGCTTCAAAGCCGCATGTGTTCGGTCTTCCACTAACGATATCCGGATCATTCGGACTTGAGATCTCCGAAACGCCGGAATCTCGTTATGCGTTTGTCGAGGGAATGCTCAGAGGAATGACGGAAATTCGGGACCTCTGGAGCATTGGAACCGGGCTTCGAATCTATGAGACGACCGGCGATACCGGCGGGATATCCGAATCCTCTCAGTTCTACGGCGTTGATGTCATTGCGGAACGTCGGGCGGAAACTCGAGTTCGCGGTGAATCGGCCCGTCGAATTTCATTTACCACCGGGACGGGGATCGCCACAAAGAGCGCAGAACGTCATAACAGATTCAGATTTGAGTTTTCCGGAGGAATTCAGATACCGGTTTTCGGCTCACAGGCAATTGCACCCCGGTTCGATGCGAAATCTCTGATCACCAACACAGATGACGAACTGCTGGACGTGGAGAAATTTCGCATTGGTGGGTACCGGTCGCTTCGGGGATATGCGGAAAACGAATTCACGTTCAAGTCGGTCACCTATGCACAGCTTGATTACCTGTTCTATTTTAGCCGGACAGGCGCGGTGTATCTTTTTGCCGACGCCGGGGTTGGGTTTCCCGAAGAAATCTCATTCTCCCGTGACGCACGGACTTCCCTTTTCGGCTACGGCACCGGAATAACCATCCCGGTTCGAATCGGGACTCTTTCGCTGGAATATGCACGAAGCCTGCAGGACAGGCGAAATCTTGGTAGAATTAATATCCAAATCAGAAATTCATCGGCAGGCAGAGAAAAATGGTAAAAAGAATCATCTTCACGGCGATGTTCAGTTTCGCTCTTCCAATCGCCGCCGAATCGCCGGAATGCCCCTACAGCCCCAATCAATGGGATTCTATGCGAGAATTCCGAAAGCGCGATCTGCTTGAATCTCCGGTCGACCCAATTTCGGATTCCTGCTTTGCACACCTGTTCGGTATCATGCTCACGCATGAGGAGTATGGCGAACGCGCGGCGATTTCCGCCTTGAGCGTTCGCGTGGAATCCGCCGAAGAGTTCCCTCTGGATCTCGTTCTGAACACGACCGGGCAACTTCAGGCCAATAAAGCCGGGGGTGATTACGCCAACATCATAGCGCTTTGGGAATCGATGGCCGGTCGACGCATTCGAGATGAAATCGAAGCACTTGAGAAGGCCGGTCGGTATCCGGAAATTGACCGTCTGTATCAACTCCTGTATAACACGGGAACGCACGACGTATACGACTTACTGAAGTGGGCCGATGTCAAAAGCATTCTTGGAGAGTACAATGAAACCGCTCAACTTTTCTGCCGAGTATCGGCCCAAACGCCCCGTCTGATGGGCATTACCCGCAGCCAGTTTACCCGTCTACTGCGAGACGCCGAACCTTCGATACAGATCAACGCTCTGGACACTTTTCGTTCCTGTTATCTTGCTTCCCCCGAGGCCGACACTCAATCCGTGGCCCAATGGCTTCTGCCGGCCTATGCACAACTGGGGATTTATCGCGCCGAAGTGGAGGCGGTTATGTCTCTGGTGCAGGACAGTGCTCTGAAAGCGATGCATCTCATGAGTCTGGCCGAACGACAGTTCTCCCGTGAGAAATTCGAATACGCAAAAAACGCCGCCCTGTTGGCGCGAACGATGTCGTCACGAAATGATTTTCAGGAGCGCTCGTCGATTCTGTTGTATAATTGTTATGCCCGACTTGGGCGTGCGGACTCGGCAGTAGTCTGGTTTAAAAAGACCGGTCTCGACAACAACGCCTCTATCCTCGCTGCGGCGGCGTTATATCAGGATGCGGGAATGCTTGAGCAGGCCGACAGCATGCTGGCACTATCCAACGAGTCTTTTGCCCGGGACACACTTCTGATTCGTCAGCTTTTGTATGCTCGCAAGCCTGTTGAAGCGCGAGAGGTCTATTTGGAGAAGGCCAAGACGGGATCCTGGCGATCCCACGAAGCCGACAAGGCGCTCTGGGACACGCGAACTGCGCTGTTCGCCGGGGAACTAGCCACCGCCACCGAGGCTCTCAACGGCCTTGTCGTTGATCCGAAGTGGCCTCATGCACAAGAATTGCTAAGAATGCAACATGCCGCCCGGGTATTACGTTCGGCTCCTTCGGCGTACCCGTTATGGGGTAAGATCATGTACGAATTGTACCTTGGGTCTCCCCGGGCAGTCGCCGACGATCCCCCGGAAGTCGCGCAATTCCCCCTCGAAGTGCGGGAGTTACTTCTCGGTCCGACAGTGGAAATATTAATCCATGCAAAGGAATATACCCCCGCCCGAACGCTCCTCGAATCGGCCGGTGCCGACGCCGGGTCTCCAAAACTCCAGTTCCGGCTTGGGGAAGCTTTGTATTACGACGGATTCATTGAGAAATCGCATGAGGTGCTCGAGCAGCTCATTATGGACCATCCAAACACCGTTTTTGCGGCGAGGGCACGAATTTTTCTTATGAAATTGGGAAACCTGGATTCGCAAAAACTGTAGAGGCAGTGAGGAGAACCGGTTGTATGAGTATTCGCTGGATTCGAAATGTGGTGATCGACGGAGAAAACACCTCAATTGAAGTCCAACTCGGTGATCGCCGTATCGGAGATAAGTGCTACACGAGAGTGGGTACCGAACTCGAATCCTATTTTCATAACATAAATGAGACCCGCGACGACATTGTGGCTCAAGGAATAGACATCCTGAGATCTCGTCTCGAGGGGAAGACAATAACATACCCTGATGGAAGAGAATATGACTGGCAATAAAGATCAATCGAACCGATACTGCATCATCCACGGGCACTTCTATCAGCCCCCGCGGGAAAACCCCTGGACGGGCATAATAGAAACACAGCCCTCCGCTCACCCGGCGCACGACTGGAATGAACGAATCTATGACGAATGCTATCGGCCGAACGCGTATTCTCGGCTGCTCGAAGGAGACGGATACATACGAGGTATCGTAAACAACTACCGATACTTGAGTTTCAATTTTGGCCCGACTCTTTTTCAATGGCTGGAGACCCGTCATCCCAAAATTGCCGAGCGGATAGTTGAGGCGGATCGGAAGAGCCGTGAACGATATGACGGACATGGAAACGCCATGGCTCAGGTCTATAATCACCTGATAATGCCTCTGTCTCCACGCAGAGACCAATTGACGCAGATACGCTGGGCTAAAACGTTCTTTGAACGACGATTCGGACGTCCCTGTGAAGGGATGTGGCTTGCTGAAACAGCAATCAACATGGAGACGGTTCGCTGCCTCATTGAAGAAGAAATTCGGTTCGTTGTGCTCTCACCGAATCAAGCGCTGTCTACACG
>CAZEMW010000293.1:0-5449 GCA_964513105.1 uncultured Fibrobacterota bacterium | reverse complement strand
GCTCAAACCCGACCATATAGCACCGACCATCGGGATTACTGCCAAGAGTATAATCGAGTTGACTTTTCGCCCAGTTGTAGTACTTTGATTTGAGAGCTTCATCATCGACCAAATCGCTGTATACAAACATTGGGAAAGCGGCGTTGTTGACATGACGAAGGGTACCCCACTCAAAACCTATCTTCGCCAGTCCCCCCGGACTTTTTTCGGTGTTGACCCACTTATCGAGTTGAGATTCAATAGCCTCACGGTACGAGTTTTTTGAGGGATACTCTTTCGCGAGCATCAGGTATGCCGGAAGACCATAGGTCTTCTCGGCCTTGAATTTTGCCGCATGACTTACAGCATCATGGAGATAGGTATTACCGAAACCGGGGTCTTTGGCCTTTGATGCTTTATCGAGCCACAGCGCGGCCCATCCAAGTTCCGACCAGTATTCGTTGTCCCACCCGTAGATACCCTTGTTGTTGCGATCGACGACATTGCCGTTATGATCCTTAATCTCAATTGCCCGATAGGTGTTGGCAAATGAATAGAGGTTTTCCGCGGCATTCAACAGCGTATCGGAATAATCGATTTCGCTCTGACTTTCGGAATTGATGCGAATGATGAACGAAGCCCCCGCAAGTGTAGCCGACATAGCGGCAACGACGGGACTGTTCGGTGCATCTTTGTCCGCGTACCAGATATAGCGTGTCGGATGATAGTAATCGAGAATCTCATACGCGCAGTAATTGCCGTCGGCCTCGGTGTTGTCAACTTGCAGGTATATGGTGTACGTCGCCACATCATCAACGTCGTCGTAGTGGAAGCATTTCAAAAAGTAATCACTTACCCATTTGAGGCAGTCTTTGAGATACGGCATCTGCTCGGTATCAAGATAGGCATCCCGGTATTCCGCGCCGCTCCAGTACAACCCCAAGGCTCCCGCGCACATGGTGCGATTCCATTTGGGGCTGTCCCCCGCATCATACCATCCACCGGAGAGATCGATACCGAGCAGGTCTCCGTCATTCAAATAGCTGTCGCCCCGCCATTCTACTCGATTTTGCCCCGGCATTTTACCACGCACCTCCGGAAGGTCGCCGCTACGCTGTGCATTAAAGTAGTACAAGACCTTCTGAAGCGCCTCGTCGTAGTTGTAGTCCCCCGATGCTGCACAAACAGAGAATTGTTCCGGCACTGTAATTGAAACGATAAGCAGCGCAAAAAGAGATTTTTTCACCCGATACCCCTTCCTCCTGTTTAAAGCAAACGAAGGTAATTCATCCTGTCGACTCCGCCATTGCTCCCAAACCTTTACTCTACCACCGACCGAAGCTCAAAACGCTACAGCAAGACCGAATGCTTCCGACCTCGTGTAGAGAGCGAGACAAGGTTGGGAGTGAATCAGGCTCGTTCGGCAGGTAGTAAATACTCTATCGGGTAATATACTGGTGAGATTATGAAACGAACTAAGATTTTGCACAAACCGTTCTAGAATTAGAACGGGGTGGGATTCGTTTTCGAATCCCACCCCGAAGGCTTTCAGCACATGTGACACAAGCCGACCGGACTACGGCATGACCGATAAATAGACTTAGTTACCCTTCGACCGGTCACGGCGTTTTTAAAAGAGACGATATACCAACCCGTGGGCAATTTTTTCGTAACTACCACATCGCGGGATACCACACTCGCAGCGTATACGATCCTGCCGCTCCCGTCATAGACCATTAGTTCGCCTTTGTCTATTCCAGTGATTCTCAGGTACCCTTCGCGAACATTGAATCGATGACTCATGTTCGGGGCGGACTGTGCAGGCATTCGAGTGCTGCCGACGTTCACGGGGATAAATCGGACCGCATCGAGAACAGCACGGTTGTTTCCTTCAAGTTCAAACGAATCCACGGTTTTCAGGTATGAGCCTTCTTCCATCTCAAAAGTACCTATTGAGAAAAATTCACCGCCTGCTTGAAAGCGTATAAGGCCGAAATGCCGAAGATCTTTGAGGAACGGTGGATAGAAACGCACTTCCAAGGCGGGGACGGACCCTCAAGGCGGGGACGGACCCTCAAGGCGGGGACGGACCCTCAAGCCGGGGACGGACCTTGATCGGTTATAGGGGTCAGGCCGGAGTGATCAGCACTGAGTTTCCAGGGAAAGAAAACCGGGGCGTACCGGGTTTTGTGGGCGGGGACAGTCCCCGAAACGCTCATTGCCGGGCCGCCGGTTATGCGTCCGTACTCCCGCGACCCGTCACGAGAGTACGGCATTTGCCTCATCGGAGGAATCATAATCGGGATTTTGCCTTCACGAATATCCCTGTTTTCCGACGACGAAGTATGATCGTTGTCGCGAGTAGCATAATGCAGCCGGCGCCCCCGATTGTCACGGACATCGTCGACAAATGCTTCGCCGCAGCGATTGTTTCCGGGCGCACAGACGCAGGAACATTTGCCAATGCATCATAACTGCCTATCATTCCTCCCAGCCCACCGACACCACCGAACATCAGCGGCAATACCGAGTGCAGAATCAAAGGTCCGGCCACCCGAGGAAGCTACGTGCTTTTTGTTAATTAACGGAATATCGTCGGGGCAAACCGATGCCTGTCCCGGTTTGCCCGACGAAAGGATCTCTGTGCGACAGACTCACTCGGTCCCGGCGCAAACCATGGTTGCGGCTATCGGGGGTGCAGAGAAACGATCTTCTGATCCAGACGAACACCATTCGGCCCACGCACTCGCAATAGGTGTGGTGCTCCGGCGAGAGTGGCCGGGATGCGCAGCTTTGCGGGAACCCCGTTCTCGCCAAGATGGCGGACGTCCTGATAGACCATGCGTCCGTTAAGGGCGTACAGAGCGAGCGTCACAGTGCCCGGTTCCGGTAATGCGACATGCACCGTTCTTCCTCGCACCGATACTCTCGGGGTGCCGATCGGCACTGAGCCCGCGTAAGCAAGTTTTGCCCGAGTTGAACCATACGGCGGCAGTTGTATACCGACCGGGTTCTCCGGATCCATCCCCGAGCCTTCATACGTGGGCCAGACCTTTTCACCCGCCCGCTGCCGCTCGATCAGATCATCCTCGAGGTCATAGATCCCCAGTTCATTGGCGTTTAGATCGAGCCAGAGGGTGACTCGGTGGAACTCTTCATCCGTCAGTTGCACTCCGTGATGAGAACTGTCGAGGTAGGTCAGAAGGCTGCACACTCGAGCGCCCTGCCGATTCGGTATGGAGCGCGAGCGCGGGCCTTCTTCATCATGGAAGGGCCACGTTTTCCCACGCCCGCCAAGATGATACTGTCCGGTGTTGCAGTATGCGTTCGAATATGCGGCATGGTAATACGTAACAAAGGACTCCAACTCCCCAACCGCGGGACCCTGCGAACCGCTGTTGTTGCTGCAGGTGCGGGTGGTGTCCCAGTATTCGAAATCAATACCTTTTCCTTTTTCGATATGGCAGGGAAGGCATTTCTTGTCGAAAACCGGATTCTTGACCAGGCGCGCATAGGTCAATGGGTAACTACCGTCGACCTCCGGGGCAATTTTCGACGGCTCCCGCGACATTGCCGTTGGGGTAGACGGGGGCGTGGATTTCCACTTGTCTTCATGACAGCCGGTACAGGACAGTTGCTCCCCGGGATGGACGTAGGTACCCGAGAGCATCGATTGCACCGCCATTCCGGTGCTGTCGACCGCTTGAAAATAGATTTCCCGTTCAATCGGTGCTTCGAAATACGCGCTTCCGTCCTCTTCAACCGGCACCGTCCCGAGCACCGCCTTTATCAGTGCTCCGTCACTCCAGCCAATCCAACTGTTGCGCTCGGTTCCCCACGGCAGCTTCGGTCGACCGATAATCTGACAGATCCTCAAGTGAGTAATCTTTGTATTCGGCGGCCAATCAAAATCCGACTCATAGACATCGGCGACGGCAATTGTTGCTTTCGGGGCCAGATGACGGCGTTCACCCTGGAACGTACGCATTGGAATCACGGGCGGGACATCACGCTTCCGAACAGGAATCGCGTCCGCAACCCCCAAACCGCTCAAAGGCTCGGCGTCGAATAACAGGATCTCGTTCCGGAATTTGTCAAGCAGCAGTATCTCGGAATACTCGGAAGCAATGATGTAGTCTTCGTTCAGGGGATACGGCGAAGTGAACATCCTTCCTTTCTGATCAAATCGATCCTTTTCGGCGATGCTCTGCTGATCGCCGGGAACCTTCCACCCCGGCCAGAACCAGCGAATCTGTTCCTCACGCTTTGCCGCCTTCTTTGTGTCGATTATCACGAGTGGCCCGTAGTAAGCTTTGTGGTGACCGGCGGCGATTGCGGCGTATAGTTTGTGCGTGCCGGGAATCGGCATGATATTACACTCGGCAATCGGATGAAACGGCTTGTCGTCTTCAATATAGTTTCCATGGGGCGATCGGGGGTCACTGCCGTCGGGATAGCAGGTCCAGAACGACTGAGCCGCCATAGCGTCTCGGTCGATGTAATCCCATCGCGAGTACACCAGCATGCCGTCGTTGTCGACGGTCGGGCAGCGTTCGTTTGTTTCATGCCAGGTGATTCTATACAGATCGGAACCGTCGGGTTTCATCGTGTACATGTTGCCCGAGACGGCGTTGTTGCCGCACCGTTGGCCCCCGTTGTGTCGATCGGAGACAAACAGCAGTCTCCCGTTGGGCAAATAAAGTGGATCGTAATCGTTATACGGAGTCTCGTGATCGGCGAGAATGCGTAAATCTGAGCCATCAAGATTCATGGCGAACAGACGTGATTTGGTTTTCGAGTCATATTTCAGACTCCAATCATTGTTTCCGCATTGCGGCGCCCAGGCGAACATCAGTTCCGTTGCGTCAAAGGACAGCTCAGGAGTATTGAAAACGGCAAGATCATCCCATTCATCGTTGCTGTTGCTCAGAATTTTCCCTTTGAATCGCCCGTTCGTCACGACCGCATTTTCCAGCATGTCCGAAACCTCAACGGTGGTGCCTGTGAATCCTGATACAAGGTAAATACCAGCCCCCGGATCCGGCACGGCTTTGAAAACCATGTGAGCACTATGGAACATTGGGTTTTCGTTTTCCCAGCAGTTGAATATCAGACTGTCGAAATCAAGAAGTGGATTGGCAAGCGCAATTTCTCTTCGAACAGCCGCGATCTCCTTGAAAAGCGATTTGTCGGAGGGAGCGCCGGAAACGTGACTCCTCAGATCCCGCAAGCGTGGGAGGTATGGTTCCTTATCGACACCGTAGCGCTCTCCCAGGTCGTTTAACAGAGCCTCGGTACGACGGATGATTACATCACACGGCCCTCGATCACTCTCCCAGACACGATTCTGAGGCCCGCCGGAGTCGATCCGCGACCAGTGCCGCTTCTCGGTCGCTGCAATCTCTTTTGTTATCTTTGTGTATCCGGCCTCCCATCGTGCATCGAGGAGCGGAGCCAGAGCGATCGTCCG
>CAZEMW010000292.1:2826-5455 GCA_964513105.1 uncultured Fibrobacterota bacterium | reverse complement strand
GATGTCTGACAAATAATACGCTAAAAAAAAGTGGATTTGTCAGACAAAGAATCTATCTAGGAAATGTACCCCGGCGGACAGGATTACAGCGATCAGGCCGGGGTGCCTCATTGGTGGGAAGACATGGCCTTTTTTGCACTACTATGAGGATCTATCCGGGACAACAGTTGCCCCCCGCCCTGAACTCATTCGGGGCAACACCGGCTATTTGACCCGTTTGCTCACTAGCTTTTCGACAATTATGCTTTCAATTGATTATATTTGAAGAATTGAATGCATTTTGCTCTCTTATGTTTCGTGTTTTAATATGAATTCAGTTTTCTCATATATCGATTACCGATCCTACCTGAAGGACTGGCTGGCCGCGAGGAAAAAAGCCGGACTTCCGTGCTCAAATCGGTGGTTTGCCGAAAAGATCGGGATTCAATCCTCATCCTATTTGACGTCCCTTCTGAAAGGAATCCGGGATTTGTCCCCCGGGAGTACGGCGGCTGTTTCCGAGCTAATCGGGCACACGCGAATAGAGAGTTTGTATTTCGACCAAATGGTCCGGTACGCCAAGGCCGGGGACGCGAATGAAGCCAATCGGCGGTTCTCAAATATGGAGAAGCTACGAGATTCGGATACCCATGTTGCGGGTGGCCCCGAGCACGCCTATTATCGGGAATGGTACCATAGTGTCATCCGTTCGTTGGTCGGAATGCACTCCTTCACCGATGCCGAATACGGAAAAATAGCCGGAATGGTCTCACCTCCCATTTCCCCGAGCCGTGCACGCCGATCCGTGGAGCTGCTCCTGAAACTCGGTCTGGTTTATCGCGACAAGACCGGCACATTCCGAATAGCCGATAAATCGATCACAACCGGCGCATATGTTCATTCCCACACTATACACGGGTATCAGCAACGCACGCTTCAGCTTGCCCTGGGCGCCCTGGACCGGTACAGTCGAGAGGAGCAGGACATCTCAACACTGACCCTCGGCGTACCCGCATCATGTATCCCCGAACTGAAGAAAATGGTTGCTGAGTTTCGGAAAAACGTGATCGATCGTGTTCGTTCTCAGCCGGTGGCGAATTGCGTGTATCAGATGAACATTCAGCTGTTTCCATGCTCGAAAGTGCCCGGGAACACGGAGCGTCCCAATGATTAAGAGACTCGCTTTATTCGTGCTTACGTCCATCTGCCTGGTCTGTCAATCCAACTCCCCAACGGCGATTGACAACGGAGGCGGGAACACCTCCGAAACCACCAACGGCGTTACCCTGTCTCGATCCGGGCCCGGCGTTCAGGGCCGGACGCGACCGTATGTTTTTGTCGGTATATACAGCAGCGACTTCGTTCCTCCCCACGAATGGGGTACTGCCGATTCTGTCCGGGCCGATTCAGCGGGAGCGTTCTCATTCGATTCCCTGGCCAACGGCACCTATAACCTGATAGCCCGGGATTCCGCCACTATAACGGCGGTTCTACACAACAATGTTGTACTCGACTCCGATGCGGTTTTCATACCGCAGGCGAAGGATTTCTCCCCAACCGGAACCCTTGACGGACTGCTGCGAGACCATGACTCAACGGTGTTCCCTTTCTCATACTGTTTTCTGGTCGGCACACCGTTCCACACGGTGAGTGACGACAACGGGTACATTCGATACGACGATCTTCCGTCTGGGACATATACGGTGGGTATTCCGACTCTTTCCGCCTCTCAAAGCCTTGGCCAACCCGGAACGTACGAAGAAAAGCAATTAGATGTCGTGAGTGATTCACTAACAACGTGGTAAGGAGACAGACATGAGATCGATTCTACCGGCTACATGCATTTTGGCGCTGCTGGTCACTTCCGTTTTCTCCGAGTGGTCGAGTATTGGGCTTCCGGGTATTTACTGTGAGGGAGTTCAGGTTCACGAAGGACGATTCTATGCTGCGACTGCAGAAGGAATCAAATCACGCGCAATAGGAGATGCGGAGGAAGAGTGGAAGTCGATCGGTCCGAGTGATGCAGATGTTCTCGATTTTATCGTGTTCGATTCTCAGGAAATCATTGCATCCAAATTCCTGCGCAATGATATCGATCCCTCGGATACCGTCTCAATTCTCCGCACCACCGACGGCGGAGCAACGTGGATGCCTTATCAGAACGGTTTCGGGGGACCAAACGCCGCATACTACGGTTATGGAGTTTGCACGCACCTTGAGCATGACCCGTCAAAACCCGATACTCTGTATGCCCGCGGAGAGTTTGTTGCCGCAAAAACATATGATCGGGGACAATCGTGGACGGTAATCTTTCCCGAAAACGCCGCGTCTCAGCAGTCCTGGGATCTCATAGGGTATCAGGCAACGATAATGGATATTGACAAGTACGTTCCCGGTCGTATTTGGGTCGGCGGGGAATCTGCAATCTTTCAGGGCTACCTGGCCAAATCACTCAATCGGGGAGATACCTGGACATCGTACTCGCAAAATGACTTTTTCGAGCAGAACCCCGGAGACAATGCCTGTTACACGGTAGTACCGAATCCGGAGGATCCTCAGGCACTGCTTCTGGGGATGGAAGGCTTCATTTTCAAGAGCCCCGATGAAGGCGAAACATGGGCTTTGTCACACGAATCCCCCACTTATGCAT
>CAZEMW010000292.1:1011-2816 GCA_964513105.1 uncultured Fibrobacterota bacterium | reverse complement strand
AAACAGCCCGACGACAGAAGACAGGGTCTACGCAACCGGGTCGGATAACGGAACCGCAGGCGGAAATCTGTTCTTTCTGGTAAGTGACGACTTCGGCGAAACCTGGGAGAAAGTCTCCTGGTCCGAGGGTCCCGACGGACTCGCCGTCAACGATCTGATTATATTGGAGGGAGAGGACCGCGACATTCTGGTGTGCGCAACCGGCGAAGGGCTTTTCACCTACGCCGAACCTCCGACCGGCACCGGAAGTCTACGGAGAACTTCCCGGGTGAATCGGACGACCGGACCACGGGTTCGGGTTTTTGGTGCCGCCGGCGACCGTCATGAAAACCCGGCTTTCGGACAAATGATGTACGATCTTACCGGAAAAAGGATCACCGGTTTCGGGCGGAATCAAAGGGAGGCGTCCGGGGTTTACGTAGCAGTGCCACCACAGAACAAGTAACCGTAGCCCGGGTTTCGCAGCCGACTCACGGCATTCTGCGTAAGCTGTTGCTCGCTCTGGACTGCGAAATTTGGGTTAGGAATGAGCGCGGTTAGTTTCAAGTGCACCTGGATCGCCGTGGCAAGTCGGGACCAGTTTGGTCCAGTCATTTCCTTTACCCGGCATTTGTATCGCCGGGCATACGGTGGAGAAAAGAAACTATGAGATCGGCATTTCTGCTTGCGACGGTTACCGTAATTGCGATTACCTACGCACAGTCCCCTGAAAAGCAGTTTCCCGCCGCTGAACAGCGGCCGGTTCATATCTCAAAAGTTTCGGACATACCGATCCCTTCGGGAGCCGAGCGGGTATGGTATCCCGCCGGCACGTACGCCCGATGGCTTCAGGATCACTCTCTTCTCCCCCGCAAGAGTATCAAAACGTTCTCCGGAAACACCATACAACCGTCTTACTACAAAGTGTTGGCAGTTTTCAACCGCCCCCTTCTCTTTCAACAAGATCTGGAACAATGCGCCGACTTTGCCATGCGCCTCTGGGCCGACTATCACAAGGAAAACGGAAAGCTGAATTCGTTGTACCTTTTCACCTATGCCGGAGATCGACGACCATTTCGCACATACGACGGGTCTTACAATGGTTTCCTCAAACGCGCGTTTGCTACATCGAACTCACACTCACTCAAGCTGGGCTGCCGCGCAATCACAGAGAGCGAGGCCCGGGTCGGCGATCTCCTGGTGCAGAATCGTGACGGCGGTATCGGTCACGTAACGGTCCTGGTCGATGAATGCATTACCTCGGATTCTACCCGTCTGTTTCTCGCCGGATTCAGTTTCATGCCCGCCCAGGAGTTTCACATAGAATCGGCACGCGATATCTACGGCAGCGGAGACTGGTTTACGCTCGAAGGTTTGTCGGAATTCCTGCAAGGGTTTCTCGATGTCGGTGAACCCGTTTTCCGTCGCTGGGAGTGAAAATGGAGAAGACAAACTACCACATTCCTCAAACATGAGCACCGGCGTTGCATCCTGATCTCAGCGCTGTTTAAAACAGGTCGGTTCTCATGTCTAAGCCGGCATAGCCGGAAGATCGAAAATCCTTTTTGGACAAGTCTTTTGATCTTTCCTTTTGATCTTTTTTCTTCGACCTTTGACCTTCTACAGGCGGGCCCCGCATTACGCGAGCCCCGCCGATGTGCCGCGGCGTCTTTCAGCTATTACCGGGGAAGTGAAATCGCCTTGACATTCCAGGTCTTCGGACCGGCGGTGATGGTCACGACCAGAGGAATGTCGGCGACCCCGGTGACGGGAATGGCCGTCGGTGCCGCGGACTCGGAAGACCTGGCCGAAAAGATGGGCGCGGC
>CAZEMW010000292.1:482-1001 GCA_964513105.1 uncultured Fibrobacterota bacterium | reverse complement strand
GTGCCGCGGATTGTGATGAATTGATTCTTACCGAGCGACTGTAAAGCTTCCTGCCGCGGAGATCTGCGACGGAAACCCTGATCGGCTCCCGAGATGATCCGACACCTCTCAGAAGCAGTGCCTTCCGATTTGGACACCAGACCGCCGAAGGCGAGGTCCGGGATGATGTTACTGAATGCCGGATCTCCGTTATGTAGGATTCGGTTTCTATCGCGATTGACTTACGAAGACCGAGTGAGTTCAGCATCGTAGAGTCGTACGTTATCTTCGTACGAGAGCTGATGAGTTCCGCGGAGTAGAGGACGTAGGTCCCTTTACGCATTAACAACGGATCTCCCGGCCCGTACCTATGTGACCGCCACACGATGATTTCACTGTCCGGATCCGGGGTGCCCGCGAGTTTGAGGAAAACCTCTGGGAGTTCAGCATGTTTCAGCTTAAGTACTACTCTTCTAAGCTCACCCGAGCGACAAGCGGTTTGAACAATTGGTCGTATTGCCACACCTCTCTGATAATTAT
>CAZEMW010000292.1:0-472 GCA_964513105.1 uncultured Fibrobacterota bacterium | reverse complement strand
ACACACTCTGAAGCTCCAGGGGAGGTAAATTGTTAAGACTCGTGTCCACCACCGTTATAAATGGACAAGATGTATCGGCACAAGTGTTCAATCCATTACCGGCATTATCAACCAGGTAAACATTGAAGTAGTAGTTTCCAATGGCCTCGTGCCACCAAGGTATCCTCAGGGTATCTGTAATGGTTTGTTCACCTTGAAATGCGAACAAACCTTGCTCGCGGGACTGACCCATTCCGTAGATGGAGACATAATCCACGCCGGAGAAATTGTCTCGTACCTTGATTGTGAACGGCACGACAAAAGGAGTATCGGTGTAATGGAACACACTTTCATGCAACTCGAAGGAAACGAGTTCCGGATCGGTCATGTCCATCTGGCCTAATACGACAAATGCGAATGCACACACAAGCGCCAAAAGAGGGGTCTTCATAGGGCCTCCAGTTCAGGTGAAGAATCATCCGTGTTTAAAACA
>CAZEMW010000291.1:0-5471 GCA_964513105.1 uncultured Fibrobacterota bacterium | reverse complement strand
GTTCAAGCCTATGAAAAGTGAGGCCTCAGGAAGCCTTTTAGAAGATGACGGATCTCAGACAGCTTTCGACTACAAACAGAAAATCAACAAGCATCATTGGTACCTAAAGTCTCTTTTGGGCATGCATGTCGGAGAAGTACCCCTTGGAGTTAGAATTGGATTCGGTGTGGAGCACACCACAGAGCGGGAACTCGACTACAAATTGAATAGAAAGGGTGAGGAGTATTCCTTGACCAGAAAGCGCTGGGCTTGGTCGGAATCCGGAAGCGCTCGTTTTCAGGATAGCTATGCGCTTGGTCCCTTATACCGTTTTGATGCACAGATTGCGGCGACACTTCCTCGACTCAAAATTGGGACCAGGTTTCGATACAATTTTGGCAATCTGAACCAGTGGTATTGGGACGACGACACCTCTGCATTGCACCCCGACCCCGTGATCGATGAATACTTCGATGGCCGATACACTCAGGGGGATTCCAAAAAAATCAGCAACAAGACCGTTCGATTATACGGAAATTATACCTGGATTAAACGAGATAAGTTCAGATTTAATACACTGGCACTCACCCGATACACTCATGTGGATTCGATCGGGGTGGTCGCCGACAATGATGATGCCTACCGGAATCGTGATGAACGATCTCGTACGTTTGTCCTGCAGATTAATCCAAATGTTAACATATACCCCTGGGACCTTCCCATGTGTTACCTCGATGCAGCGATACTATGCAATTACCAGCATATGAGCTACGATTTTCTTCGTGAACACTGGGTTTCGGGAGGAGGACAGGTAGAAGGGTATGCCGATACGCGGGTGCATGTGGGCAAAGATTACCCTTGGCATAATTTTTCCTACGGAAAGGAAAACTTTTTCGAGGTTGCGCTTGATCTCAACCCGGTATTACCGCTGTACGGCAATAAGAGAATTGCAGTCGCCGCCGGGATTAACATGCTCCTCTGGACGAGGTTCATGTGGTTTAACAAGTACTACGGGACGACAGATAATAGCGGTGAATTTCAGGTAGAGAATATCCGCAAGAATTTCGACAGGGAAACCTGGCTGCATTCGGCCCTTAGCCTTACTTTTCGAGTCCAGCCTTACACGTTCCGAATCCAAATAGCACAGCCGCTAATCTACAACCTCTTGCCCAGAACCCGTGTATATGAAGCCGACGGTGAAACGCTCTTATACGAATACCGTCGCGAAGCCATGTGGTTGTCGGAATCCGGGGTGAAACTAGGACTGTTTTTCTCAACCGACCTTCAGACTCTCGGTAGTCTGGCGGATCAGATCAGGAACAGATAGGCAAAGGGTGGCCGAAGAGGGAAACGAGAACGGTTCATCATGCTGGCATCTGTACGTCGTCCGTACCGAAGACGGAAGCCTGTACACCGGCATTGCAACGGATGTCGAACGGCGGTTTGAAGAGCATTGTGCCGGGGGAAGAAAGGCCGCCAAATTTTTCATGGCTCGAAAACCGGTTGAGGTAGTGTTCTCGCGACAAATCGGGACGCGATCTCTGGCGACCAAGGTGGAATACCATTTCAAACGACTGCCGAAACCGCGAAAAGAAGCCATTCTCGCCTCACGAACCTTCCATTTCGACACGGATACCGGGCGCATATCCGACAGCTGATGCTTTTCCAAGGGATCAAGGTCATTTTGAATCGTTTTTTTGATAACCGGCGAATGGCACGTGTGGTCGCCTCCCCCTCGCTGCCGATCTTTTGTGTTGTCGGGCGCAATGCCTTTATATTTCCCCCCGAACGCGTGTGTCGTCCAGGCATACTATGGCATTGAGAGAATACTTCGAATTGTGGCAGTAACGGGAGACGTATGGACTCTGAATTAGTGTACTCAACCCAACACGGCAGAATGTGTCCGGACTGTGGTCGGGCGAAGAATGGATGTCTATGTGACCAGAAAAAGAAGAAGACGGTCAAAGGCGACGGAAGAGTCCGGGTGTCGCGCGAAACCAAGGGGAGAAAAGGTAAGGGAGTATCGCTTATCACCGGGCTTCCGCTGGGTGAGGACGAGTTGAAATCGCTTGCAAAAGAACTGAAACAGCGATGCGGCACCGGGGGGACCGTCAAAGAGGGTGTCATAGAAATACAGGGAGATCACCGCGATACTCTCGTTGAAGAGCTGTCAAAGCGGGGATACGGGGCCAAAAAATCGGGGGGATGAGACCAGGGAGGTGGCGAATTTTCGGTTTTGGGCCGAGATGAGTTGCGGGTATTGCCGAATGGCCGGTTTATAGTGTATTATTCTATTTCTCGCGAAGGCCGGAATGCTCTCGAATAACTTGATATATAACCACTTAGCGACAGATCCGGATCGAGAAATCGATAAGTTGATTACCATCCGATCATACCCCGGGGATCCGTGGTAGAAATCTGGGATATCGTGGCAAGCAAAGAACGAATTTATCTTTCGCCTCCTCATCTATCGGGCAAAGAGCCGGCATTTGTGCAGCAGGCGTTTGATGAGAACTGGGTAGCGCCGATCGGGCCGCACATCAATGCCTTTGAGAAAGAAATGTGTGCCTACACCGGCGCTCCGCATGCGGTTGCGCTGTCCTCGGGCACGGCGGCCATACACTTGGCGCTGATTCTTCTGGGCGTACAAAGAGGCGATGAAGTCGTCTGCTCGGATTTTACCTTTATCGGCTCGGCAAATCCGATAATGCACCTCGGTGCCACTCCGGTGTTTGTGGATAGCGAGAGCCGTTCCTGGAACATGGATCCCGCGCTTCTGGAGACCGCGCTTGAGGATCGTCTGAGAAAGGGAAAGAGGGTCAAAGCGGTCGTTGTGGTGCATCTTTACGGTCAAAGTGCCGATATGGATGCGATCACCGATATATGTTCGCGGTATGAAGTTCCCTTGGTGGAAGATGCGGCCGAATCCCTTGGCGCGACTTATCGAAAGCGCCATACCGGTACGATTGCTCCGTTCGGGGTGTACTCTTTCAACGGTAACAAAATAATCACGACCTCCGGCGGCGGAATGCTGGTGGGGCACGATAAGGATCTAATCGACCGGGCTCGCTTTCTGGCAACTCAGGCTCGGGATCCGGCCCCGCATTACGAGCACAGCGTTGTTGGATACAACTATCGAATGAGCAATATCGCGGCCGGGATCGGTCGAGGTCAGCTTTCCGTGATTGAGGATCGGGTTGCCCGAAGGCGCGAGATTTTCAATATATACGTTCAGAAACTGGGGCAGATTCCGGGGATATCTTTCATGCCGGAACCCGAATACGGTCGATCGAACCGCTGGCTCACCTGCGTCATTATTGATCCGTCGAAATGTCGGGGAAACCGTGAAGCTGTTCGCATAGCGCTCGAAGAACAAAACATAGAATCACGTCCACTCTGGAAACCCATGCATATGCAACCGGTTTTCAGGGGGGCTCCCTGTTACACCAGCGGGGTATCCGAGGCCCTTTTTAAAGACGGTCTCTGCCTTCCTTCGGGCACGGCTATGTCCGAGGATACACTCGAATGCATTGTTGACACTGTCCAAGCCGTTGTGCTATAATAACTTACTATGCATGAGCCATTTCTTCAATACTTGTTGCGCTACCGGGTAATAATCATTGTGCTGATGCACATGGTTTTTGCCGCGGGTAGCGTACTGTTGTCATTCCTGTTTCGGTTCGATTTTACCCTCGGAGGCGAGGAATACGCGCGGTATTGTTTCTACACGATGCCGATCAATGCGGTTCTTTTTCTCATATTCTCCGGAACATTCAATCTTTTCCAGGGAATCTGGCGCTATGTAAGTGTCGACGATCTCCGGGACATCATCAAGGCATCGGCTCTCACCGGCCTGGTTTTCATGTTCGTGATTATTTTCAGCGGCCGTTTTGACGGGTATCCCCGCTCAATCTATGTTTTGAATTTTGCCCTCCTGATAGCGCTCAACGGCGGCACCCGGTTCGGTATACGCGTGTTTCGTGAATCGTTCGTTCCCATGAGTGAAGATGCCCGGAATGTACTGATTGTTGGTGCCGGCACCGCCGGGAATGAAATTGCAAAATCGCTTAAGTCAAGCAAGAACAAGCACTACGTTCCGGTCGGGTTCATCGACAAAGACGCCAACACCCACGGCAAACGAATCCAGGGGATAAAGGTTTTGGGTAATGTCGATTTCATGCGGGGTTTCATCAAGAAATACCGAGTGCATGAAGTATTCATCGCGATTCCCGAAGCTACCAACAAGCTGGTGAAAGAGATTGTTGATGCTTCCCGGATTCCCGACTGGGAGGTGAAATTCAAGATTACCCCGTCGGTGCTGGATATCATGAGTGGGAAATATGCCCTCAACAATATCCGCGAGGTATCGATCAATGACTTGTTGAGCAGACCGAATATCAAGCTCGACGACAAAAACGTTCGCAAGCAGATTGCCGCCAAAACGGTTTTGGTCACGGGGGCCGGCGGTTCGATCGGGTCTGAAATCTGTTACCAGGTAGCCGCATATTCTCCCTCCCGCATGATCCTGCTCGATGCCGGTGAGGAAAACGCGTACACAATCGATCTGGAACTGAAGCGCCGACATCCAAATATCGCGATCCACACGATTGTGGGCTCTATTCTGGATAGCGCCGTGGTCGATATGATCATGAAAGAGTACCAGCCGGATTTTGTCTACCACGCCGCCGCCTACAAGCATGTGCACCTTATGGAGTGGAATCCGATCGCTTGTTTCAAGAACAATGTCATGGGCACTGCCATGCTTGCGTCGTCGGCCGAGAAAAACGGAGTGAAGCAATTCGTAATGATCTCCACCGACAAAGCGGTCAACCCCAGAGGAATTATGGGGATCTCAAAGCGACTGGCAGAACGCGTCGTTCTGGAGAGAAACCCGTCGAAAACCCTGTTCAACGTCGTACGGTTTGGAAATGTTCTGGGCTCAAGTGGAAGCGTTATTCCGCTGTTCCAGCGACAAATCCGTGACGGTGGCCCGGTAACGGTGACCAGTCCGGAAACACGACGGTTCTTTATGTCCATCCCCGAAGCGGTGCAACTTGTCTTGCAGGCCTCAACTCTCCAGGAATCGAATGCGATTTTCATGCTGGAGATGGGAGAACCGGTAAAAATTGTAGATTTGGCCCGCAACCTGATCGAATTGTCCGGTCTGAAGATAAATGAAGATATCGAAATCAAGTTCACCGGTATGCGGCCGGGAGAGAAAATGGAAGAAGAACTCCTCACCGCCGATGAAAACCTCGACGATACACCGTTTGACAAAATCCGGGTGCAACGCAATGGAAAGCA
This sequence comes from uncultured Fibrobacterota bacterium, assembly GCA_964513105.1. Classification (GTDB taxonomy): domain Bacteria; phylum Fibrobacterota; class Chitinivibrionia; order Chitinivibrionales; family CAYFVL01; genus CAYFVL01. Next base: position 188 of record CAZEMW010000291.1, on the reverse strand, counting down.
TTGCCCCGAAGAGATGGAGAAATTTCTTCACGATTTAAAATCAACGGTGGAATTGGGTGATATTAAATCCCTGTACAACAGTATTACCCCCCTGATCCCCGAAATGAAGGGACCTACCTTCGAAGAGATGCGCGAAAACATGTTCGCGTGAATCTTTCCACAACAGTTGAACCACGCCAGACCACGAT
>CAZEMW010000290.1:5133-5487 GCA_964513105.1 uncultured Fibrobacterota bacterium | reverse complement strand
GGAAGGAATCGAACAAAATTGAAGGTCCGATGGCGGTGGTGAGCAATTTTGTCAATGATGTAGGTGATCCGACTGCATCGTATGAATTCGTGGGGGTACGTGAAGATCCCGATGTGTGGTGTGGACTTGACATACCCAAGGGAGATTTTGAGCCGTACTTCTCATTTCCCTTCAGGACCGGGCGAGCAGACTACCGTCCCGGGGGCCCAATGTATAGCTATCCCTTTCCCCTCAATGAAGAAACTTATTTAGTGAGTGTCAGACACACGTTCAAGAAACACGCCATATGTCTGGTTTTCGCGGACGGCAGTCGAGAGCTGCTGGCAAACGATCCTGATGTGCAGTGTCTTCAGG
>CAZEMW010000290.1:0-5123 GCA_964513105.1 uncultured Fibrobacterota bacterium | reverse complement strand
CTTCAGGCACAAGCGATAGTTCCATGGGAAAAACTCTGGAAAAGTCCAAGGCCGTCGGCGATACCTTCGGTCGTGGACTACGAGAAAAACACCGCGGAATGTTTCATTCAAGATATATATGTGGGGAGAGGTTTGGAAGGGGTTTCGCGGGGCGAAGCGAAAAAGATTCGTGTCGCGGCTCTTGACTTCAGGACATCAAATGGGCCTACAGTTGATATGGGGTTCGGCAACGGCGGCTCCACGAACCACAACACTCCTTCTTTGCGTGGGGGAAGCTGGGATGTGAAGCAGATTGTCGGGGAGGCCGAGATCAAGGAAGACGGTTCCGCCGCCTTTGAGGTGCCGGCAAATACACCGTTGTTTTTTCAGGTTCTCGATGAAAACGGGCACCTTATACAGACTATGCGGGAATGGGCGACATTTATGCCGGGAGAACGAGGATCGTGCATCGGGTGCCACGAAACGCGATTCGAAACTCCTCCTCCCCGGAATCCACTGGCAAACGTAGCCGAACCCCTGCGGGAGTTTTACGGCCCCCCTCGGGGATTCGACTTCGCAACCGAGATTCAGCCTATCCTCGACAATAACTGCATCACCTGCCATAATGGAACGCCGCATCAGGGGAAGGCTATCAAGGATTTGCGTGGCGATCAGTACCGGGGAATCGGCGGGGCCCAATGGAGTCACGCGTACCTCAATTTGATAGATTACGATGAGAGCTGCGGGAAAAGTTCGGGGACGTGTACCAATTTCCCGGTCTGGGAGGGTACTTTGCTGACCTATTTTGGGTTTGACGATCCGACTCCGGTTGTTCCACCAAAGAAGCTAGGATCGTCAAACAGCAAGCTTATTTCAATGCTTGAAGATGGTCACAACGATGTGGAGCTTCCGCGGGAGGCGATAGAGAAAATCGCCTGTTGGATTGATTTCGCGATTCCATTTTTCGGGAAGTATGTAAAAGACGGTGATCATTCTTCGGTCTCTGATTGGCTCGAACAGGAAGAATCCAACATTCAGGACTATCTCAAGACTCTTTCTCACCGCAATGTACATCCTGATCGTGCATCAGGAGCTTCATCTACCCGCCGCTTCCCGGTGGTGACTCTGACCAACTCCCGGCTGTCTTTTGATATTCCAGACGGTCCTGTTGCAGTCGAGATTCAGGTACTGGATTCTCGTGGAAGGACCATTCGACGTTTGGTGAATGAACAACTTTCGGCGGGACAACACACGGTTCCGTATTTGACTGCGGGATCGGGAAAATCAGACATTTCCCCGGGGTGCTACTTCTTCTCGGTACGTATTGGCGATCGTCGAGTAGCGATACCGCACGTTCTCAATGGGCAGTGAACCATTCGTTGGCGTAACCTGAAACGGCAGAAGCGGATAGCCCAAAGCTCTCCACTGAGTTCTTTTCCGCACATTCAGAAAGGCAAGAAGGCGGTGCGGAACGGGGGCTCATCTTGGCAAACTCGGCAACCAGACGGAGCGTATTCACCAACCGAGGCGCGTCTACAGTTCAGTTACTTTCGGTTCCGGCCGGATGATAATGAACATACACTTTCCGCAGCATCTCTATTCTTTCGTATAGCCGCGCTTCAACCCGGTCGGCAATTCCGTCGCCCTCGTTTACCCGCAGGTTCCCATCGATTCCGATCGTGATGTTCACAACATAGTACGGACCGAATCGATGAGCATGAACGCTTTCAATGGTCCGCACCTCCTCCATGCCCGACAGAAGGGTTCTAACTTTTGCGTCAATTTCACGACTGGGGACCGAGTCCATCAGTTCGGCGGACGACTCCCTGAGTATGTCGAATCCCGCCTTGGTTACTATGATCGCCACAAGCGCTCCGGCGAACGGATCGAGCCAGTAATACCCCAGTAGTCCGAACACAATTCCGACTGATGCCCCAAGAGAAGAGAATATGTCGTTTCGGTGATCGGTGGCAAGGGCCGAAACGGTAATGCTTTCCGTTTTTTTGGCCATGGCGAATGCGTGAAGCATAAGAGCCACTTTGATTACTATTGTGCCGCCTGCAAGAATGAGGGTATAGAACCGAAGAGGTACTTTCTCAACTTCTCCGGTGAAGAGATCGTAGGCGGAATTGACTGAATCCCAGAAGATTGTAATGCCCGTGGTTATCACGAACGCACCGACTACGAGTGCGGCAATACTCTCGAACTGCTGGTGCCCATAGGGGTGTTCCTGGTCTGCCGGTTTGCCGGATAACGCAACGAAAATCCGGACCACTATGAAGTATACGACATCGGAAATCGAATTGATCCCGTCGGCCAGAAGTGCCTGGCTATGACCCAGGATGCCGCCGGTCAGCTTGGTCGCGGCAAGCACAACGTTTGCGCCCAGCCCCAGATTGACCACCATGCCGGTCTGTTTCCGCCGTTTCTTTTCTTGTTCACAGTTTGCGGTGTTAAGTATATCAGATTCCATAGCTCAATTCAACGGATGAAGTCGACCTCGTCTATCCGGAAAACAATTACTCGGCCCCGTCGGCGGCAAAAACTCTCGCCCTGCGATTTTCTGGGATAGATTACCACTCGGAAAGACTGAATGATTCCGAAAAGTTTCCCCTAAAAATAAACTCTGAGGTCGGAAGAATCGTCGGACCTGAGTAGTTTTTTTCAAATTCCTCCAGATTGGTCCCTCAACTCGAATCATGGGTTAAACGAGGTCTCTATTGCAATTGAAAGGATTCATGGCTTTGAAAAAGATCGACTTCGGCAGAAAAAGCGGGTTACGCATTCCACGGGTGAACATGGGAGGAATGCGGTTTCCCAAAGATGATGATGAGGCCGTGGAATTGATACGGTATGCGCTCGATGCCGGAATGACCTACATCGACACCTCACGGGGCTATGGTGCATCGGAAATCAAAATCGGCAAAGCCATGAGAGGCGGCTACCGGGAAAAGGCGATTATTTCGACAAAGTCGGCTCCGTGGGTAAAAAAAATCGAGGACACCGACGACGGCTCGGCCGACAGCGTGCTTCGGCGGATCGAAGAATCCATGAAGCGCCTTGATATCGATTATCTGGATTTTTACCAGGTCTGGAACATCCATAAGCCCGAGCACTGGGAGATCGCGACCAGGAAAGGTGGGTTTGTCGATGGGATACGAAAGGCGCGGGATCGGGGCCTGGTTGGTCATATCGGATTCACCTCTCACGATTCGGTTGAGAACCTTCTCAGGTATCTCGATGATGCGGAATGGTGTGAGGTCCTGCTTCTGACGTATAACCTGATGAACCGAACCTATGAGCCGGTCATCGAGAAGGCGAAAGAGAAGGGGATCGGCACAATAATTATGAATCCGGTTGGTGGAGGCAAGTTCGCCGACGATACCCCGGCATTCAAGGAACTTGTTGACGAGATGGGATGTTCTTCTCTGGCCGATCTGGCGATCAGGTGGGTTCTTTCGAATTCGTCTGTGGACACTGTCATTAGCGGCATTGGCCGAAAGTCCGATGTCGACAACTCATTCGAGAGCGCAGAGAAAGAACTGTTCACGTCCGAACAGGTGCAACGCATAAACGATTTTATCGAGTCGGCCGCTCCGGAAAACGTGGGGTTTTGTACGAAATGCGGGTACTGTTCCCCATGTCCCAACGACGTTCACATCATGCGTACCATGGAAGCCGTTTATCTTCAACGGTATCTTGGATTCGCGCGTGAAGCTGAAAAAACATACAACAGTATAGGTGATCGTTGGATTAAGCACAAAAACGCTTTTGCCTGTACATCCTGCGGTATCTGTGTCGAGAAATGTACACAGCATCTTGATATTCCGGCAGAAATGGAGTTCGCAAAGAAGACCTGGCCCAATCCACCTAAGCACGAGTGGTAAGGCCCGAGTCCCGATAGGATGTGCGGCACGGAATCTGATGATACTTTCAGAATGGCCCGAACACCAGTGCGGGCCATTCGCCACATTTTATGCAGATCTTTTTCTGCAAAGCCTTGGTGACTGTTACACGGGGTTCAGTTCGACGGCCGGAATAATGGGCCGTCGGTTCCCTCTCAGATATCACTCACGCTCGGTTGCGGCACGTTGAAGACGGTCATTTATTGCGAACCCCAGGCCCCGGTTTGGCGCCGGAACGGCCACGATGAGGTCGAGCTCCTCTGTATCGAGTTTTCGCAGAGACGCAAAAAGTTTGCAGGCCGCTTCGCCGAGATCTCCGGTTTCCGAGAGTACCTCAACCACTTCGTAGTTCTTCGTGACCTCTTCAGGCTGTGGGCGGCAGGTGAGAAGTGCCTTGCGTCCGGCTTCGAGTCGTGCCGTCGGATCGCCGAGAATCAGTCGAGTTCCGGGGGCATAATGCCGAAGCGACCTGCCGGGGGATACGTTCTTCATGGAGTTCATGTCCGGCACTTCCAGTTTGCCGATTACCTCTTCGATTGCTTCGGGAGCCAGGCCGCCCGGGCGAAGGAGCAATGGGCGATCATGTGCAAGAGATACAATGGTGGATTCTACCCCGACCATACACGATCCACCGTCCAGAATGACTTCGACTACTTCCTCGAGCTGCTCCCGTACATGCTCTGCCGTGGTAGGGCTAATCTGTCCGAATTTGTTTGCACTTGGTGCAGCGATCGGTTTTTTCGCCCGACGGATTAACTCCAGGGCTATGGGATTATCGGGCATCCTGATCCCGACCGAGGCAAGCCCTGCACTGACCAGATCGGGAACCGTACCTTTTTTCGGCAAGACGAGTGTTAACGGTCCGGGCCAGAAACGGTCGATCAGAAGGTGCGCTTCGGGCGGAACTGTTTCTGCGAGGGAACTCAGCATTTCAGTCGAATCAATGTGTACTATCAGTGGATTGAATCGAGGTCGTTCTTTGGCGTCGAATATCTTCGCAACGGCCTGTGGATTGAGCGCATCGGCACCCAGACCGTACACGGTTTCAGTGGGAAAGGCGACCAGGTTGCCTTCACCTATGGCTTTCGCGGCCTTGTCGAGTAATCTGTCTGATTCGTAGTTCACTGTAGTCTCGTAATACTATAAGCCGGCATAGCCGGAAGATCAAAGATCAAAGATCAAAGATCAAGGAATAAAGAATAAAGAATAGAGATCAAGGATCAGACTTCGGCGCCGCTC
>CAZEMW010000289.1:0-5518 GCA_964513105.1 uncultured Fibrobacterota bacterium | reverse complement strand
ATGTCATTGGTATTGTCAACAGGATACTCCGACAAGAGCCCGGAAGAGTTTCAATATTCGGATGTGTTTTCGGCGGTCCTGAACAAACCGTACCAGTTCCGGGACGTTAAACGACTGCTGCACAGGATTCACCAGTTGCGGAGTCCTTCGGTTTGAGGCCAAGGCGACACAAGCATCTGCGTACTCCATCGACCGTTAACACTTCATGACGGTGTGGATGACAGACGCTCCCGCTCAGAGCGGGAGCGATACCCGGAGGCAGGAAACTGGATCAGCCCTCCCTCTCGTATGCAGAACTGTCACTGAACGACAAACCGATGCATAACCTTTCTGCCGTCGACATCAAGTCGAACAACATACGCACCTGCAGCCAGGGAACGCAACCGCACGCGACCGTCATTCCCATCTCCGTCAATAGACCGTGGCCTTTCTGATCACTTCTTCATTCACGCCGTGCTGCATTTTCTCCATATAGCATTCTCGGTAGGTAATATCAACAATGTGGGGAAACTGGATTATGTACCCGTATCATTCCTGCAGGCCTCTCCCAATGCTCAATCGTGCGTTTCGCATCTTCTCCAGTATCACTCTCTTGCGGCCGGCATTCCAGGAAACCGAGGCAAGTGCCACTCCTATTCCGGCAATGCATTTCTCCCCTTTAAGGAGCGGCATTCCAATACCGACGGGCCGAATCGATTTCTCAACGCTTTCCGTTCAACCATTTGCGCAGTTATTCGCACGAGTCACGCGATGCAATCCAGGAGTAGCGGCGATATGGCTTACCGTGAAGGGCCTCCGATTTACTTGGGCCATCACAAAGAATGCCCGGGTATCCGGTGTGGTACCCTTGAACTTTGTATAATAGGATTTTGCAATATATTACGCAAAGTGCCATGTGTCAGACAGGAACTGAGGTCTGGAAAGGTGGTTCAGTTCGAAAACCACCATTAATGTACATATATGTGGAAAAAAACAGGCGAATCTTCAATAAGATGAATCCGGGCACCCACAAAACCCAAATCCTATTGAATATTGCCAGGAATCTCTGTCGCTTAGAAGAGCACGAACTGCAAATCTTCACATTTCTTCGTGCCAAATCGATTCGTACATATCTCGATACCACAGAGCCAATTTTGTATGCTTTCGCGGTAACTTAGTTCCGATCTCTATAGTTGCCGTGTGACGTTTTTGCCCGTCACAATGTTGCAGAACCAGAAATGAGCTTCCCACCTTGATTATTTGTCTGCCCGCCGCGGCTTCACAAAGAAGCTACAGTCGTCGGCACAGCGTTCGACCTTGTGTCCCGATTAATTCGCGTGGCTGTCGAAAGCGGGACGAAGGCGGCGAATTGTGTCGATGAAGGGCATTTTTTTCTTCCTCGCCAAACCTTATGACTTTGGGTTCTTGTTTCTGTATTATATTATTAGCTGAACTTCCACAGGGGGGGGGTACGATTTGGCTGATAGAAAGACTTTCACCAGTCCTGAGATTGCCCGAAAAATGCAGCGCATTTATGGGAATTCATTGGAAAACGTCGAAATAGAGATGAAGCATGAGAAGGAGATCCTGGATTACATAAAGCAGTTCGAGAAAGCTCATAAGGATACCGCCGCCAGCAAACTAATCTTTCGATAAAGAATGTGGAATTCTTACGTTGGATCGACATCGTCTCGTTTCTCCGCACAATATCACGATCCACCATGCTGATCCTCCTTTTTCCTTTTTTGACTTTGTTGATGGGCAGTATCCAGGTTGTGGCCCATCAGTGCACCGGTTGTTTTCACTCGCGCGATCACATGGTGTGTCTACCTTCATTATTGAAACTATTCCCGCATCCGGTAACATTGATGATGAGAATCGCGAAATTGCTGAATATGCTCCCGACCACAAGATGGACGCTCTTCACCGGCTCAGCTTCTGGTCTACAAGATTTGACAATGCGAGAGAAATTGCTGATCAGAAAAGTACTGACTGCATGGGTTACTGCATCCTTAAACATGATTCGGCGGAGTCAAGAAATTGCAGTACATGGCACGTATACGAGGCTGTATTCCGAAAATATCCGCACCCCCATAACTGTGTTCCAAGCCCCTACGATGCACACTTCAGGGTCGCTACGAAGGAATTCAACGTGTCCGGGGTACTCTATGCGCAACAAAACGCCCTGAACAAAGCCTGTGCACACGTGGCGCTAAGGAGCATTCTCTGCCGACTCATCCGCGCACCTGATTTATCGTACAGACAGATAAATAATCTCGCCCGAAAACCCCGTGGAAACAGAATTTATGATCCTCGAAACGGGCTCGATGTTCAACAGATCAGAGCTGTCCTGAATGGATTCGGAATCAACTTCCGAGATATAGACTATTCACAGACCAGCAACGTAAAAGAAGTAATTCCATATCAGAAGCTTCTCTATTCAGGCGTTGAATCCGGCCAAGGTGCTCTTCTGGGCTTTAGTCTATCAGGCAAGGGCATACAACAATCCGCATGCCACATGATCCCGTTCTATGGTCACACCTTCAACAAAGATACTTGGGCACCGGATGCGGACGTGGCATATTTCCATCTCGGGGAAAAACTTGGATACGTGCCAAGCGAAAGTTGGACGAGTAGTTTTCTTGGCCACGACGACAATTTTGGGCCTAATTTCTGCATACCAAGACTATACATAGGCAGCAGCGAGGCTCTGTATGTCGTCGAATTCCTAAAGCCCGGAGTCCGATACAACGGCCTCCAAGCCGAAGCTCTGGCACTCAATTACCTCTACTCGATTCTAATCCATATTCGCAGCGATAAAAATGACTGGCTTCGCAGATTAGCCCATTATGCCCATCCGGATATTCAACGTGTTGTGCTAAGGGCTGTTGCCGTTGACCGGAAAGCGTATATTCGGCACATTTCCGATAACACCGACTGGTATCAGAATTCTGAGAGCACGCGGACTATCGAAGTCTTGCGCCAGGGCCTTCCGGACCTGCTGTGGATGGTAGAGGTATCCATACCTCAGCTCTTCCCGGCAAACGAACGAAAACTCGGGGAGATATTGCTGAATGCGACCATCCCGGTTGATTCAGCAGTGAAGAATGCCTCGGAGTTCTATGTTCTCGCTCGATTACCCGGCGCCTACTTTTTCGAACAGACCTCCGATTATGATCATTCCGGTTTTCTAAGAGTGCCAAGCGAGTTGCAGTCGCACTTTCCGGTGATGGGATTGCGTTTGTCCCCCTGAGAATCAACCATCCCCATCCTCTTCCCTCTCCTCCTCCGCCCGCTCCTCCAACCGAATCCGCCGAAACTCCTCCGGGCTCGCCCCCACAATAGTGGTGAAATCGTTTTCAAACCTCTTCTCATCCGTATACCCACAGAGAGTCGGAACTCTAGATAGTTCCGGGGTATCTTCACGGAGAAGCTGTTTGGCGCGGGCTACTCGTGCGGCTGTCAAGAGACGATCGAAATCGGCGTTCATTTCGTGAGCTAGTCGATCGTTGAGCTCTTCGGCGGCAACGCTCAGTTGAGTCGCCACGGTCTGCGCGGAAAAATGCGGGTCGACGGAATGTTCGTCTATGAGGCGAATTGTTTCCTGCACGATCGGTGATTTGGGACGTAATGCTGCTTTGCGTGCCATACGATCGCGACGCATACGACGGAGGGTCACGAGTGCAACGACAATTCCGATCACAGCCAGTATGCCCAAAAGAGATACCAGGGTAAGTTTTAGCGGAAACATGGGCTGATGGAGCGTCACGGTTCCCCAGGCCGCGGGCATGTGGCGCGCTGAAGGTTCCGTGCCGGACCAGGTGACCGATGTCTCACGCCCGCTGTTCCAGTCGGTTACCGCTACATCAAAGCCAAGCCGTTTCGGGGGAAACTCAAGCTCCGATATAATCGGAAAAGGAATCCGGACCTCAAGCACATACCCATCGGGCATTGTCAGGGCACGCCATTCCATTTCTTCTTCAGTGCGAATAATTACGCTGTCCACCGCCCGACCGCCGGAATCGGTCTGCTCGATCGCCCAGACAAAACTCCGGGAACGAGGCGCAAAAGAATACACCCGATGGTCGATATCCAAAAAAACACTCTCGCTCTTTTTCAGATCGAACATAAGCTCGACCCGATCCTTCGGACTCGGTGAATCGTCGAGGATACGTGCGCCTACGTAAAACGCCGCCGATGTCCAGGTACACCTCACCTCGTGTTCCGCTCCCATGTCGAAGGTTTTGTAGCGATTCCACTCCGAAAGCTCGCCGTCGATCTCAATTTCGCGTCCGGGTGGAACATGCCGACACGCGTACCGTTTGCCCGAGGACTTTGGGTTACGAAGGAGGACCCACCGATGCGGAGAGGGCGGGGATACGATGGTATCTCCCGAAGGAAGGTGCAGGATATAGCCGAACTGAAGGTAGAACTGGTCCTGGTCCGGGATTCCCCGGGTGCGCCAGACCGTCCGGAACGGAGAGTCGTACAGGGTCGCAAGAGTGTCCACCCGATCCGGCCATAACCGAACGGTCGGCAACACCGAAACAACGCTGCACCGTGGCTCCACCAGTACCGAAATGGTATCCGTAGACACTATCGTATAGGTTTCGGGAAGAACGATTGTCGCACTGTCGGCTACATTTTCGGCCCGCAGAGCCGTCGGGAGCACCAGCAGCAGCAAAACGGGGCAAATTAAAGCGGACATCGCCTTCCACAGGGTGTTGGCGAATTTTTTGCTCTTGGAAGGATACATCGGCAGCCGAAGACCCTGAACGCCGGAAAGTGTCGGGCCGTTTCCCATTTTCTCGTTGCGGGCAACCGAAGCGAATGCACCGGTTGGCTGAACTATAGAGTAGTGACGGCTCCCCCGGAGTCGGTGGGACGAAGACCGTATCTTCGGCGCAACGGTTGCAGAAGACCCTTTTTTGAACGCGATCTCGATCGGCATGTATTTTTCCACCTGATGTACCGTCTTTTCTAACATTTACGCTGGGCGGAAGGAAGCTTCTTATGAAAATTACAAAAATGTTCCTGTTCGTATTGGCCGGAGCCTGGGTTGTACTGATCGGCATGGAGAAAATGGCCGGTACGGCGGGTAAGTTACACACCCGAGGCAAGTTCTTTCCGATCAGATGGGGATACGGGCTCGCTCGTCTTTCAAAATCCCTGCTTTTGGTGGGACTCGCCTTGAGCAACCTCTTTATGGTTCTCTCATTGATTGACCGGAAACCAAGAATCTAGAGCGCGGTCGACCACAATTTTCTGATGAAAGTGTGCTGCAATGACTGAGAACAGAACAATCTACCTGGACAACAACGCAACCACCCGTGTCGCTCCCGAAGTTCGGGAGGTCATGCTCCCATATTTCGAAAACAAGTACGGGAATCCCTCGAGCATGCACCGTTTCGGGGGTAAAATCAGACGGGATATCGACACGGCCCGAGAACAGGTCGCGGCACTGATCAACGCCGATCCGACGGAAATCTATTTCACCGGCTGTGGAACGGAGAGCGACAACCTGGCCATTCAGGGCTTT
>CAZEMW010000288.1:0-5519 GCA_964513105.1 uncultured Fibrobacterota bacterium | reverse complement strand
CGAAGGAATGGAATTTCAAGGATGAGAGCGCGTGGCAGGTCACCGACGACGGTCAAACCACGATCGTTACAGTACCGTTTGAGGCGGAACCATTGCTCAAAGAATATGAACTGTTTCCATTTTGCCAGGTCAAGGGCATGGGTATGTCTTGAGGAAACGGCCGTGAGAGCGGCCGGCTTTCCGCATTTGTACTCCTCCGGCCACTCCCCCCATGCACCGTCGTGAGAATCGTGCAGTACCGAGAACAAAGCGAAATCATCGAGCCAGGATTTTTCACGAGCACAAAACGCATCAAAAGCATCCCTCTGTTTTCTTTCGAGCCACCGTTTGAAAGCGGTCGCCAGTCGAGAACCTTTATACTCACGCACGGCCTGATAATCAACCCTGGTGGGGTTGGTATCGGGATACAGTCCGAGCTCCGAATCGGTAAGCAATCCGTCGTCCCTGAGCTGTTCAAGACTGATCAGGAGCGGGTTGCCCGCTATGGCCGAAGTGCTGAAATAGGGGGATTCTCCATTTTCGCGATTTGTTGGATTGAGCGGCAGCACCTGCCAGTATCTCTGCCCGGTTCGCAGAAGGGTATCTGCAAATTTGTAAGCCGACGGACCAAGATCACCAATCCCGTGTGGCCCGGGTAATGACGATATATGCATCAAAAGACCATTTCCTCGCGTAAACATCTGCAAAAACTTCCTTCCGTTTCACCTTACAAATTCGATCGTCCGATGATCAGGCGCAGGCTGTCGCAGGTTGTTCATTCGACCCCGTCGAGTAGCGTATAGGCAATCAGGGCTCGAAGACCAACGTTGATTCCCTCCGGCCGATTGGCCGTAGACTCGATCAGGTCCCGGGAAGCACGGTCTATGAGGAACACACGAAGCAGCTCCAGAAAATCCGTAGGCGACGCAGGCACCAGCCCCGTTCGTACGGTTTTTTCGTAGTACGTACCCAAAAACGCCGACGAAGAAGCCATCCACCACTCGGTTGCCCAGGGTTCCAGATCGCGCAGGCCTTCGGGTGAAATCTTTACTCTTTCATACAATGCCACCAGAGCGGCATCATGCAGGGAATAGATCAAACTCGCAACATCCCGAAGCGGCGATCTTTTCAGGCGGCGTTCACTGATAGCCAGTTCTCCATGACCTTCAAAATCCTTCACCGCGTAATCGTTTCCGAGGTTGAGCAACTGGTCCAGGGCGTAGTCACCGTGAATCCTGATCTTGCTGCATTTGAACTGTTTGCGTTTCAGTACGGAAACGACGGAATAGAGTTTTTCTTCCCGCGCCAGGGCATTTTCGGCAAGTGCGATCATTTCTTCATCCATCGTCTTCATTGCTCTGCGCACACTCGCCAGCGCTCGTTTGATTGTTGCCTGGAGCGATTGAAACAGCGAACGCTGAAAAAGCATAGAATACGGTTCGGGTGTGAACGGTTTATTCTCACGAGATCCGATAAGGGCTTCATGCATTAACCCGGTTCTTCTTCCAAGAAGCTCCGCGGAACTCGGGAAAATACCCATACGTTTGCGAACATCCTCATTTACTTCAGGATGTTGCTCTACTGCAAGATTGGTAAAAACCGGTTCCGTTTCCCCCGAATCCGAGAGCAGCGCGGCGATTGCCTCGTAAAACTTGGTAGCAGAGATCACGGCCTGCTGGCGAGCATCCCCCGAGTGGTGTACGTATTCGGTAATCGTAGCGAGCGTGTACCGGGATCCTCTCTTGCCCTCGTAGGTGAGTTCACCGGCAAGAGGCGGTATGAAGCCCTTCATGGAAGGGGCGGCCCGTAGATGACTCAACACCTCCAGCTCCGGATTGGTCCCCTCGGCCAGCCGGCGATACGATTTTACACATATCACATTTCCAAGTGAGACCGTAACATTCCGCGCGCCTGTTTTAAGCCGTTGTATCCTCTCTTTCCACGACATACTCACCGCGGACTTGTAACCACGTTCCGCACTTCCGCTCAGAGCCCCGTGCGCACCGTTGTGACGTCGCTTCCCCGCAGCAATTCGCGCCAGGGCGTGATAGAACCGCTGGTGGTATACGCCGTCGTGAATATACCCATGCTGTGCACCGGTGAGTCTGGCCATTATGAGGCCGGAATTGGCCTTGGTCGTCGATCTGATGCGCTCTTCGGAGGAATAGCAGACCGGTAGAAATACGGTTTCCACCGCCCCCCGGCTGTGTCGCACGGTGAGCAGCAGAACAACGGCTGCGGTTCCGCCGTCTTCTTTTATCTCAACGGCATCCTCAATCTTTACCGATTTTATCGGCATCGGGCGAATTCCCGCGCTTGTGCGCCGTCGAAGGTAGTCCGGGAGAATCGAATTCTCCATCTTCGCCCTCGATCGTCCGCTGAACAATGAACTCCATCGAGTAGCCACATGAAGCTCCGGGACCATTTTTTCAGTAGTCTGCTCCTCGGTCACTTCAACCTTTTTCAGTTCCAGCCAAAAATAGTCGTGAAAGCTCATGGTCAGGACGTACGGATTGTGTGTGATTGGCGGGAACTGATTGTTCGAGAAGATGTCTTCGGGGACGTACCCGGCATAATCAGACAAATCAAGCCGAACCGCCTGCGCGAAACGAGACAGATTGATAACGACCAGCATTACCTGCTCGTCATATTTTCGTATGAACGCAAGGACGCTCGAATTTTCGGATGTAAGAAACTCAATCTCTCCCCGCGCAAACGCCTGGTACCGCTTCCGCATCTCGACTACACGTCGCATCCACCACATCAGTGACGAGGGGCTGTGCTCCTGGGTTTCCACATTGACCGTTTCGAAATGGTATTCCGGATCAATTATGATCGGTAGCTGTAATCTCTGCGGATTGGCGGAGGAAAAACCGGCGTTTCGATCGCCGTTCCACTGCATCGGGGTGCGGACGCCATTTCTGTCTCCGAGGTAGTGATTGTCCCCCATCCCAACTTCATCGCCGTAGTAGATGACCGGCGTGCCCGGTAGCGAGAACAGCATGATATTCATCAATTCAATTCTTCGGCGGCTGTTATTCATAAGCGGCGCCAGGCGACGTCGGATACCAAGGTTTATCCGTGATACCGGGTCCGAGGCATAAAAGCGATACATGTAGTCACGCTCTTCATCGGTCACCATCTCAAGGGTAAGTTCATCATGGTTTCTGAGGAATACCATCCACTGCGAAGTGTCCGGAATGCGTGGAGTCTGCTCCATGATATCGATAATAGGAAAAGAATCTTCCATCTGGAGCGACATGAACATACGGGGCATAAGAGGAAAATGGAACGCCATATGACACATATCGCCGTCGCCGAAATACGCGGCAGCGTCCTCGGGCCATTGATTTGCTTCGGCCAGAAGCATCCGATCCGAGTAGCGCGCATCGACATGGGCGCGGAGCTTTCTCAGGTAATCGTAGGTGCCTGGCAGATTTTCGCAACTGGTCCCGTCTTCTTCGTACAGATACGGAACGGCATCCAGACGCATACCGTCTACTCCCATATCCATCCAGAAATCAATCACCTTTGCTACGGCATCGTGAACTCTCGGGTTCTCAAAATTGAGGTCCGGCTGGTGGGAGTAAAATCGATGCCAGTAATACGCTTTGGCCACCGGATCCCATGCCCAGTTTGAGCTCTCAAAATCACGGAAGATGATCCTTGCGTCACGGTATTTGTCGGGCGTATCACTCCAGACATAAAAATCCCGCCAATAGGAACCGGGACGGGCATTCCGGGATTTCTGGAACCAGGCGTGTTGATCCGATGTATGATTGATGACCAGTTCGGTAATGACTTTCATTCCGCGCTGGTGAGCTTCTTTCAAAAACCTCTTGAACTGCCGAAGCGTTCCGTACATCGGATTAATGCTGAGATAGTCGGCGATGTCGTACCCGTCGTCCCGAAGAGGAGAAGGGTAAAACGGCAACAACCATATGGCCGTTGCACCGAGACGTTCCAGATAGTCCAGTTTCTCCGTCAAACCGGCAAAATCGCCGATACCGTCACCGTTGCTGTCTGCAAAGGATTTCACATGAAGCTGATAGACGACCGCTTCCTTGTACCACGTCGGATTATCGACAAATTCCTGTTTTTTCTGATCCATGAATTATATAAAGCGTCCCTTCAACAAAACTCAAGAATGTGGTCGGGACAGAGATTTGAGTACCAGTATTCTTTTTGTGAATCGTAAAAAATAGCTGGTTCCACCCGTAGCATGGGCGTTGTGTGCACTCTAAGCAAAAACCGGTCCGAGGACTCTCGACCACCGCCTGCCGGCGTGGTATTTGCGTTGATAAGGGACGAAACGGAGAAAAAAGTCTCATCAGTCGCAATCTCGAAAAGGACGACATGAATTTCTGCAAAGGATTCTATCGTCAAACATGACCAATCGAACGGAGAAAACAAGGGGTGGGTCCTCTTGATCCACACCCGGATGCCGGGCGAGTTTGTATATCCCGACGAGCCGGCTGGAAAGGGGTGACGAAAATGTTTCGCAGTCTCAAGAGTCACGAAGGAAACACGGTACAGGCAACCGACGGTCATATCGGAAAAGTAGGCGACTTCCTATTCGATGATGCATCATGGGTAGTTCGGTACATTGTCACCGATGTGGGTGACTGGCTAAAACGGCGACATGTACTGATATCCCCTGTTGCCGTACGTAATACGATCGAAAAAACAGTCTCGGTGGATATGACCAGGAAGCAGGTAGAGGAAAGTCCCGACATAGCTGCTCACAAGCCGGTGTCGAGAGAACGTGAAGAAGTCCTGCAGCAGTACTGGGGCTGGCCGGCCTACTGGGGAGCACTTCCGGGCGTCGCGGTGCCGCCGATTCCACCCGACTATACAATCCAGAAAGCTGCATCCGAACAAAATACGGAACAGACTGAGGCCGAAGGAGCCAAGCCGTATTCTCTTCGAAGTGCTCGGGAGGTAAAAGGGTACAAGATGCACGCCACCGACCACAATATTGGTCATTGCAGCGATCTGATAGTGGACACCGGCAACTGGTCGATTCGCTACATCGTGGTGGATACGGGAAACATCTTACCCGGACACAAGGTCCTTCTGGCCCCCTACTGGATCCGCGAAATCGACTGGGCCGGAGCCGCGTTTGTCGTTGATATGGAAAGCAAAAAGATTAAGGAAGCTCCCAAATATGATCCGAACAAACCGATCAACAGAGAGCTGGAAGAAGTTCTGTTCGATTACTATGGCCGACCCAAATACTGGGTCGAATAGAGGGCCTGAAGCTTGATTCCGCGGACAAGGGATGCGGGCCGGGACGGTCCTGGTCTCCGATGCGCGTATTCCCCGGGCAGGCGGGGAAACTGAGGTAATTGGCAGGCAGGGCTTTGGCGCTTACACGCGGCTTTGTCCGGCCTTTGTTGGTGCGTGTCCGGAAACTCGTTTGAGTGCCTCGACCGAGCGAGAAAGTGATTGGCAAGGCGTCATAGAGAGGCGTATCCGTTGAGACACGGCGATTTAGATACTGTAGCCGACGAGTCCGCGCAGGCGGGTTTGTCGGCGTA
>CAZEMW010000287.1:3695-5534 GCA_964513105.1 uncultured Fibrobacterota bacterium | reverse complement strand
TCTCTTCCAGAACATCCCGGTATACCTGAGCATCCTCCTCGGGCAGACCTTTCGGGATGGGTGCATCACGGAACATCTCCCCAATTTCCTCGTAGATCCGACCACGTCTGAAGGCCATTTCCATGAACGCCGCCGCCGCACGGTCCACCCATTTGTTCTTGATGTTCTGCTCATACGATGTCTCAACCACCCAATGGAATTTCTCCTGGGCCTTGAGATAGTACTTTTCCAGCCCCGGCATCAGCCTGATCTTGGATGCCGTCTTCTCCTCTTTTGTACCGAACAGAGTCTGATTTCGGTATGAATCGGCCATCTGCACAAAGCTTTGACCAATCATAAAGGTAGAGCGAACCGCCCACTCCCCGACACCGAGTTCAATCGCTTTCGCATAGTTCTTGAGCACCGGCTCCAAAGCTTTCGTCTTCTCATCGAGCTTCTTGCGCACATCACGCTCGCTGCTACCGGTAAGTTCGATATCGTTGAACCGTTTCTGCTCAATCTCTCCCAGCCGGTAATATGCCTTTGCCACCGAGTAGATGTCGATATCGGCTTTGCGTTTGAACTTCTCGTAGACATCGATCACATTGCGATAATTCTGTTCAGCCAACTCCATGTTCTTCATCTTGAAGTAAGCATCAGCCGCTTTCGCAATCGCCTTGACCTGTTTTGACTTATCAGATGGGAACTTCTGAGCGTACTGAGCGAAGGTCTGAGCCATTTTTTCGTTTTCGCCCATCTTCTCGTAGCAGAAGCCAATCGCGAAGAATCCTTCACCGGCATATTCAGATTGCGGGTATTTCTCGGCAAGCGTCGTATACACCCGGATAGCCTCAGGATACAGTTTACCTTTTTCGTAAATCAACCCTGATTCATACAGCGCCTGCGCACTGCGCTTATCCGCCGGGAATTTCTGGAAAATCCGCTCCGACATGAGGGCGGATTGTCCGTAGTTCTTGGCCTTGTGAAACATCTTCGAAGCCGAGGACAAGCTCGGGATCGAGAACTCGGCTTTATTGACTTTATCTGCTCCGAGCGCGAATACCTTTCCGGCCTCGACCCACTTCTTCTGATCTTTGTAGTTTTCAGCGGCACGGAAATAGGATTTTTCTCTCAGCTCGGATTTGGGGAATTTGTCACCCAGCGCAACGAACGTCTCGGCAGCAAGATCTTTGCTACCCGCCTCTTCGTAACAGACTCCAGCCTCAAACCATGCCCGTTCCCCCACCTTGCTGGTCGGAAATTCCTGATGCACAGACTTATATGCTTCGGCCGCCCCTATCAGATTTCCACTCTTTTTCAGTGAAGTAGCCTTCTTAAAAACCGCACCGGCAGCCAGGTCAACAATCTCGTTGTATTCCTGAGATCCCGTTTTCTCCTTTGCGAGCAACTGGCGGTAAGAGCCCAGGGCAAGTTGATACTCGCCCGAACTTGCGTAGCTGTTTGCAAGATATCGAAGCGCCTTATTGGCCTCTTTCGACTGAGGATAACGATCAATAATCCGCTTGAAACCGGATATTGCATTCTGGTAGGCTTTCGCCGAATAGTGAACGTTCGCCGCAAGAAAGAGAATATCAGGTGCCGTAGAGCTTGTTGGGAACCTGGTCACAAATGCCTCTATATAGTCAAGGAACCGCTTCGTGACCGGCAACGCATAGGCCGCACTATCGGTGAGGCCACCTTTGGCGATCGTCTTTTTCCGGAGATTATCCAGGGCAACAATTGCGTTGTACCCGGCATCTTCCTGCGATACGGCGACCGGACTGTCCTTTGTGCCCTTATCCTTGAGCAATCGCTCTTTCTGCTCGTCCTTGCTGATGTGGAGAAAGAATTTCAGAACTG
>CAZEMW010000287.1:0-3685 GCA_964513105.1 uncultured Fibrobacterota bacterium | reverse complement strand
AATGGCTGTAGATTTCAGCTACGTTGTACTTGAATTCGTACACCTTCCATTTGTCGTCCGGGAACTTCTGGAAAAACTCGGTATACCGCTGAATTGCTTTTTCAAACAACTCTTTTCGTTTTTCTTTCTGAGCCTTTGCGTGATAGTAGACAGGTACCTGCGCCAGTGCTCTGCGCACTTCGTTCCTGGCATTCTCGATAGCGGCTTTGTTTTCGCTGTTACGTGAAGCCCATTCACTGGTCACCCAGTAATTATCGATGAGCTCTTCACGGGCGACATTTGCCTCTTCGTACTTTTTCTTAATGATATAGCAGGCAACGAGCATCTGCTGTGCCTTCGGCGCATCTTTGTAAAACGGAAACTCTTTCAGAGCAGTCTGCAGAGCAACGATGGCGTCGTCGTACTGGCCATGAGTGTAGTTCTTCATTCCGACCGTGTAGATGATTTTTGCCTCATACGGCCGAGGACCGACTTTTTCGAAGAACTTCACCGCTTCCTGACCGCCACCGGGGATATCCGAAAAGGAAATGGCAAGATATTCAAGAGCCTCTTCCCGCAGATCCTGCTTCTGATACTCACCGGCGTCACATTTCTCTACGTAGGAAAAGAACAGTTTGACTGCCTTATCGAACTCGGCCCGATTGTAGAAAATCTCCGCTTTTCGATAGTGAGCCATTTCCCGAACCTCAAGATTAACCTGCTCGGGACGAATCTGTTCAATGTGTTTAAGTGCACAGGTAAAATCCCGTTCCATGAAACAGAAGTCGGCCAGCCGAAAATGCGATGCCGAAGCACGAATGCTGGTGGGAAACTTCTCGACCACATTTTCGAACGCATCTTTGGAAGCATCGAGGTCACCCTGGAGCATCAGAATAGCACCCATTTGATAATAGCCCTCGTCGGCCCGCTCAAAATCGGGGTACTTGTCCACGCTCTTTTGGTACATCTCAAGAGGTCTTGAGTAGTCCGGAACAGGATTCACCGGCTCAGGACCAACAGGATTGCGATCCCACTTATCCATTGCCTTTTCATACGCATTCCGAGCCTGAATGTAGTCGTCCCGGGCTTTATCATAATAAAGCTTTGCCAGGGTATACATAACATCGGCACAGCGGTGATTCTTCTTACCACTGCAACTACCCAGCAACCGTTCATACCGCGCGATGTCTTCCTCAACGCTCGCGGCACCGACATTCTTTTCGATTTTGCTGCGTGTTACCTCGTTCAGTTTCTGCTTTTTGCGCTCGAGTTCAAGGATCTTCTTTCGAATATCCTCGGCATCTTTGGAGGCCACATTCGTGATTGCACCTGTTCCCAACAACAGCACCAATCCACCAATCAGCCAAATCATCGCTCTTTCTAGGAGCGTTTTCTGCGACACTGCGATTTCTTTCATGCTTTGATCCCGTTGGCTAAAGCCCAAGCCCCCCACATTTAGTCTCTATTCGAGCTCCTTGAGCTGCTCTTTGAGTTTTTCGAGCTCTTCGTCGATCTTCTCCGTCTCACGCCGTTCCCGCTCAACCGCCTTTTGCCCCTGTTTGGTCCCGATCATGCGATTGGCTTTTGCCAGCGCATACTCCGCATCAGCGATAATCTGATCCTTACGCCTGAAAAACTTCTGATTCTGCTCAACCGTTGTGGCGAAATTAAATAATGAGCGGGCTTCGGAGGAATACTGCTCAAACTCATCTTCCAACTCCGCACGTTCGGCTATACTGGATTCAGTCGGTTTACGCAACGCGTTCTTCTTAATCTGTTGAGCGATCGGCGTAAACTGTGCCATGTACCTTTCAAATTCCTGTCGGCGACGTTCCAGATCATCTTCGGAGTCGTAGTCCGCCCTGGCAAGTTCAAGTGATTTCTCAAGCGCGACAATGCCCTCTTCGTTCTTCTTCTGAAGCATTAATGAGTACCCTCTCACGAGGTATGCTTCCGAAACAAGAGGTGAATTGGGATGGACCGCGATCAGGCGATCCACCGTTCTTATGGCCTGTTCGGGACGGTTCACTTTGATCCAGGACCAGGCAATCCCAAGCAGCGCCTCGTCTCCGTAGATTGATCCTTCCGGAACCCGGTCAAATGCTTCCACCGCCTGACGAAGCTGTACCTGCTCAAAGTAGAGCTGCCCGAGTTTATTCGCCGCTGCGTCCTGAAGCAACAAGCTTGCCGGGTTTGATGTAGTGTCGGAGATAATGGTTTGAAGGTTCTGAATGGCCGCTTTCTCTTTTCCGTTTTCGATATTGATCACGGATAGAGTATACTGCGCAAATAGGTACGTTTCATCTTCAGGTCCAATGCCCGTGAGCAGTTTTTCGGCTGCATTGTAGTTCTTCCTTTGGAAATGCACCTCGGCCGCCAGATAGTCCGCTCGTGCCTTCACTTCACTATCACCATACAAGTTACTTATAAATGCATGGTTTCGCAACGCCTCTTCGCTCTTTCCTTCTCGGTAATCGATTTCCTGAAGTCCATACAGCAGTTTGGGTCTGACTTCGGAAGTGGTGTACTCGGAAAGTCCTTCTTTGAACACCTCGCGAGCCAGATCATTGAGGTGAAGTTCTGAATAGCAGTCCCCCATATAATAGGTAGCTTTGTCGTTCAGATGAAAATTCGGGAACAGAGACATGACCTTCCCGAAGGCAAACTGAGCTTCCCAGTATCGTTCCTCAAGATAGAGCCGCATCGCTTCGTTGTAGGCATTCATCGGTGCCAGAATCAGCATGTCGTACAGACGTTTCGACTCTCTCTGTTCTCTTGTGGGACCGACATCGGTGGATACCTTTGCCATCAGTGTCAAACCACGTTTCCCCTGTTCCGTATCAAAGAAGCTATAGCCGAAATGGACATCGGCGCTCAGGTAGTTGATAACTTCCTGAATTGGGTAGAGAAGGTTTAGATTGACCCCCAAATACGGGATGTTGTTATTGGCCCAGCCTGCTTTCAGCCAGACCTGCGGAATGAACTCAAATCGGGCATGTCCGCTAAACCGCCCATTTTTGTCGAATCCTTCCTTCACATCTTCCGCCGTTTCAGCCGAATCAAGCAATCCCGTCCACAGATCGGAGAACGCATTGTCGAGGACATACTCTCCATTCAAGATAAGACGATCGTTGAGTACCGCGTATCGAAGTCCCGTCCGAAATCTGGTGGTCAGAAGCTGCTTGTAGTCGACTACCGTGTTTCCTTCCCCGGACTGCCAGGTGACCCGTGGCGGAACAATGTCCTGCAAAGTAAGTGACAAACCGAGGTCTCCGAAACGGTAGTGATCCCACAGGTTCACATAGCCCCCGAGATCCAGTCCAAACCCGAAACCACTGTTGTCCCCAAAGGCGAACGACCCGGTGAACTGATTCTGATAGAGCATTTTAGGACTGACCCCGATAACGGGAACGACTTCCTGATCCAGAAGAAGATGGCTCACAAGGCCGGGAAATACTCCGAAAATCCATGAAGTCCACGAAGGGATCGGTGGTAATTTGTACGCATAATGCCCTACAAGCCACCAGTCTCCATAGTACAGGTTCGACCCGGTCGGATCCAAGGCGCTTCGATCCATTAGTACTTCCGGGACCTGGCCACCCGCTTGCACAAAAGTCAAACCAACCGTGTGGTTCAATCGAATCGGCAAGAGCGCCGACCCTATCTGATACCCAAGCGGGTCTGAATCCTCGACCCCGCCCAGATT
>CAZEMW010000286.1:0-5535 GCA_964513105.1 uncultured Fibrobacterota bacterium | reverse complement strand
ATATACGGTAAAGTCCGACCTTCAAATCGATATCCTCGATAATCTCTCCATGAAGGCCGGGGGGCTTGTGAGGCTGATCAATGTCAAGCATGATGAATGGTCCCGTCCGGATACCGTGTACCTGTACGATACAACCACTCCGTCCCCGACACCCGTTCAGGTTCTGACAAATCCACGTTTTACTTCGGCACGCTCAGCTGGTCCAGGTTGAACGGCTTGAGTGTTTGCAGCTCTTCGAGCGAGTTGTTCCTGATCGCTTCACGCACCGCAACTGCAAGATCTCTTGCCGGTGGGGTCTTGAAGAGATGCAGGCCGATACAAGTCTTTTTTGAGATCAGGAAAGCGATATCGTTTTCGTTCTCCAGTAAGTATCGGATGGCCACCGTGCTACCGGAACTGACACCGCGTAATCCAATCTTAGAAGTATCTATTGTCGGCAGAGAAGTCACAAAGTGCAGAACGGATTTAAGGTTGTCGGCCCAAATGCCGTACGTTCCCAGCTTTCTAGTTCCTTTTGAATTCCCGATGCCGTAGTAATCGAACGCAAAGACGGCAAGGCCGTTTTGCAGATACACGCTTTGGGTGAGCCGGTGCTCGTCCAGGCCCGGGGAATCCATCCCTGCACACAGTACTATTGCCGCAACTCTGCCGGGCGTTTTCGGAAGGGCGTATCGTACCTCGATTCCGTCTCCGACAACTGTATTTGCGATCATAACCTCCCTCCCTGTTTGACGACTCCGTTTGAACAGTAGATGTCTCGAAGGTGAAGGCGTTTCGAGATACCCGGTTTGATCGGGCAACATCGGATCGGATCACCTGCATCAGCGCTGATACGAGGGGAATCCGCCGATAATCCCGATTCCTATCGTCCAATCCCGTTGTTTCCGACCGGCACGATCCTGGTTGGGTTTCAGGCCGTAGATCTCCGATTTGGTACGTGATATGTGGATGTTGGGTTTGAACTCAAAACCTCGGATTGTCAAACGATTGCCCCATTCGGCCATTTCGTTGTAGTGATTCGTACCCATCAGCAGATCGGAGAACCTGAGCATCCTTTTCACCATACGGATGGTCTTCTGAAAGTTGAACTCGAGGGTTGATCCCTCGCTCCCTTCAAATCTCATCCCCGCTTCGTCCGTCATTTTGCCGTAGAGCAGGTAATAGAAAGGAGTGATTTGGATTCGATGCCCCAAATGCTCGGTGTATTCGTCCTCCGTCGGAAGATCGTATCC
This sequence comes from uncultured Fibrobacterota bacterium, assembly GCA_964513105.1. Classification (GTDB taxonomy): domain Bacteria; phylum Fibrobacterota; class Chitinivibrionia; order Chitinivibrionales; family CAYFVL01; genus CAYFVL01. Next base: position 4,303 of record CAZEMW010000286.1, on the reverse strand, counting down.
GCGTTCGTATACGAAAGTGTAACCAAGCAGCTCCAGAAGGTTCACTTCACATGAGGCACCGAAATACAAGACCCGCGGAAGGGGATGGGCGTTTTCGCTTTCCGTATAGTATTCGGCACTGTCGGAGCCCAGATTCAGGGCTGAGAGACCGAGGGCGGGGTTGATGTAGACAATGTCAAAAATGTTGAATCGGTTGTTGATTCTGATCCCCAGATCAATGGCCTTACCTGCCGCAATCCCGTCATTCGAGGTATACCCTTCACTGATGCGGTACCCTTGTCTGGACTCCCAGCTCTTGAACGTAACACCCAGTGAAACGATATCAAAAGCTCTGATCGCAAAGGCGTTTGCGGTGACTGTTTCGTTGTATTCCAAAATGGCGGTGTCGGATTCCCACGAGTAAACGATGGTGTCTTTTCCCAAATCGATGTGATTGCGAAAGTAGGCGTGACCGACATCCACATGGGGAAAAATGTCGTTCACGGTCGATGCGATAAGGGTGAACGAATGATACCGGTCTGAAAACAGCTCCTCGGGTAGAAGATCTTCGTGGTATTTGGTGTATACATGGTTCAGGTTCGTTTCTTCATACAAGCAGCCGGCATTCGCGGGATTCCAAAACACCGAGGCAGGGGAACCTGCACGCGATACACCGGATTGGCCCAATGCGGTGTTGGCCGCTCCACCGGGGTGTATCAAAGCCGGCACCGCCGACACTCCACCCCCCAGAGCGATACCCCATTCTGTTAGAAGAACGACAAAAACAATGGTGAATCGATTCACGGGGGGGTCCCTTCAGGCGTTCTCAATGCTCTCCACAGGTGAGATCGGTACAGCGTCTAGTCGTTCGAACATCGGGCCACCGTTGAGGCAATCTCTCGTAGGCGGTCGATGCCGTCACTTTTGCTGAGAATATTTCCGGTCACGATTATATCCGCACCGGCTTCGAGTTTCTCTTTCGCCGATTCGGCATCGCGAATGCCTCCGCCGACGATAATCGGTATGTCGACATACGAGCGAACCGCGCGAATCATCTCGGCAGGAACTGACTGAGGTGCCCCACTTCCGGCTTCGAGATATACCAGTTTCATACCCATATATTGTGCCGCCAAAGCATGGGCCGCGGCAATCATGGGCTTGGAACGGGGGAGAGGACGGGTGTTGCTCATGAACTCGACCGAGGTCACCGCGCCTGATTCCACCAGCATGTAGGCTGTCGAGAGAGGTTCAATTCCCAGCTTTTTTATGAGAGGAGCACCTTTTACCTGTTCTCCAATCAGCATGACCGGATTTCGCCCGGAAACCAGCGAAAGGAAGAGGACTCCGTCTGCATGACGCGAAAGCTGGGTAGCATCGCCGGGAAATAGAAGCACCGGTACGGAAACCGCCTGTTTTACGTCGGCGACAAATTGGCCAAAATGGTTCGAATGAAGCAGACTGCCGCCGATCAGGAACCCATGTGCACCAAATCCTTCGGCCTTCTTCGCGGTCTCGACCGCCTCTTCAAGCGAAAAATCGTCGGGATCAAGAAGGACCCAATGCAACTTTTTGCCTTCGGCTGCGGCATCTGAGATTGACTTGAGTACCGACTTACGAGCCATCATGCCACCGATGCTTTCTCTGTAAGGATTTTTTCTACTGTGGAAAGAGCCTCGCCGAGTTTCTCCGGCTTTTTGCCCCCCGCCTGAGCGCGCACGGGACTTCCGCCACCGCCTCCACCGGCTACCGTTGCGGCGGATTTGACGAGTTCTCCGCAGTGAATATCGTATTTGTTTACCGCCGATTTCCCCGCCGATGCAGCGATCAGGACACTTCCGGACGACACCGCTCCAAGCACAACCACCATACTGTTGGGACCGCCTCCCTTTATCGCATCCGATGCCGCATTGATCATTTCGGAAAAGGTCTGTTTGTCTACTTCCCCGAGATTCTTGACAACCCAGGGGAACGCTCCCTTGCGCGAACGTGCTTCCTCAAAGAGCGCCTCCACCTGATTTCCGGCATGTGCCTGAGACAGCTCGGAGATCTTTGATTCGAGCTCCTTCTGCTTTTCGCTCATCGCCGAAACACGGTCAAGGATATCCGATTCGGAAACCTTAAGGTTCCGGCTCAGTTCATTGAGGATTCGTTCTTTTCGGGTCAGAAGCTGAACCGTATTCATACCGGTTACCGCAGTAAGCCGGCGTACTCCCGCCGAAATGCTGCTTTCGCCGGTGATGTGTAGAGATCCGATATTTCCGGTTGATTGTACATGGGTTCCGCCGCACAATTCTTTGCTGACCTCTCCCATTGCAACCACCCGAACCGTATCTCCATATTTCTCGCCAAACAGGGCGGTCGCACCTTCCGCCCGAGCTTCGTCTGCTTTTTCAAGCGTCGTTCGAACCGGTAAGTCTTCCAGTATCCACTCGTTAACCATTCGCTCGACTCGCTCCAGTTCTTGATCGGAAAGGCTCTGGTGGTGAGTGAAGTCGAATCGCAGTTCACCGGGATCGACCTTGGAGCCTGACTGGTTGACATGCTCGCCAAGGACTGTACGGAGGGCCGCCTGCAGAAGATGGGTTGCACTATGGTTGCGCCGTGTGTGGCTTCGGAGGTGAGAATCAATCCGGGCGGTGACCGGCTCCTGAAGTCTATCGATTGACACCGGAGCCGGCGAGGTGACTTTGTGGACCACTATTTCATTCCATTTTATGGTGTCGGCTACCCGCAACTCCGTACCGTCGGCCATGATAAGTCGGCCCGTGTCTCCAACCTGACCGCCGGATTCGGCATAGAACGGTGTTTTATCCAGGACGATAAATATTACGGTGAAAGTATTAGGTGCGTCTCCCGGCGATAGTATCTTGTAGCGCGCCACCGAAGACGTCGTCTCGTCGAACTCGTATCCCATGAACTCGGTTGCGGGGATTTTCGATGTCTCCACCCATCCCTCCGCAGATAAACCGGTTCCATCGGCCTTCTTCGCCGCTTCACGAGCCCGGGACTTCTGCTCGGCCATGTACTTCTCAAATCCGGCTTCATCCACCCCGAAGCCCTGCTCTTCGGCCATCAGCCGGGTGAGGTCCATGGGGAAGCCGTAGGTATCATACAGGGTGAAAACGTCTTGCCCGGCGAGAATCGTTTTTTTCTCGCCTTTCGTTTTCTCGAGCATCTCCCCAAAACGTTCCATTCCCTGCTCGAGCGTTTGACCGAATCGTCGTTCTTCGGCTTCAACCACACTCTTCACATGCTCTCGACGTTCCTTGATTTCGGGAAATGCCGCACCCATTGTTTCCACCACCACGTCGACCAGTTCATAAAGGAATGGGCCGGAAAATCCCAGTTCTCTTCCGTAGCGGTAGGCTCGTCGGAGAAGTCTGCGCAGCACATATCCACGCCCTTCATTTGATGGAAACGCACCGTCGGTGACCGCGAACACCAGGGCACGAATGTGATCGGCAATCACTCGGTGCGGCATGCCGCCGATACTCTCGTCGTACGGCTTTCCCGACAGCTTCTCGGTTTTGGTGATTATGGACTTGAAAAGGTCGGTAGCGTAGTTGGAACGGGTATTCTGAAGAATAGACACGATGCGTTCAAAGCCCATTCCGGTGTCCACATTCTTACTGGGAAGCTCAATCAGAGTACCATCGCTTTGCCGGTTGAATTCCATGAAAACGAGATTCCAAATCTCTCGGTAGCGGTCGTTTTCGCCGTTTACGCCTTTGATCGGATCGCTGTAAGTATCCTTACGGTCGGATTCGGAACCCGTATCGTAATGAATCTCCGAGCAGGGCCCGCACGGTCCGGTTTCTCCCATTTCCCAGAAGTTGTCTTTGTCGCCGAAACGTACAATTCGCCAGGGTTCTATATCGGTCTCCGACTGCCAGAGCTCTTCGGCGTCGTCGTCGGAATGGTGCACTGTAACAAATAGACGGGTTTTGTCCAGCTTCCACACCTCCGTGAGAAGCTCCCAGGCCCAGGCTATCGCTTCCCTTTTGTAATAGTCCCCAAAAGACCAGTTGCCAAGCATTTCGAAAAAGGTATGATGGTGGTGATCCCGCCCGACGTCGTCGAGGTCGTTGTGTTTCCCCGAAACCCGCATACATTTCTGAGAATTCGCAGCGCGTTTCAGATTCTCCCGGTTTTCGCCGAGAAAAATCGATTTGAATTGGTTCATTCCGGCATTTGTGAATAACAGAGTCGGATCGTCCTGCGGAACCACCGGGGAACTTGGAATGAACGAATGCGCTTTGCTCTCAAAAAACGATATGAAATCGGAACGAATCTCATCTGCGGTTTTCATGTCCCAGGTCTGTCC
>CAZEMW010000285.1:0-5545 GCA_964513105.1 uncultured Fibrobacterota bacterium | reverse complement strand
GATCGTGCAACAGCTTACGCAGAATGCCGTGAGTCGGCTGCGAAACTTGGGTTAGGTTCCGATTCTGTGGGCATTTCCGCCCCAAAAACGGTAGTTTTTGTCTACATTTGCAGCAGCACTTCAAATTTAGACGGATTTTTTGAACCTGCGCCGCAAATTTAGTATATTCCTGATATGGTTCAAAGACAACTCCTCGAATGGCTCCGGAAGGTCCACACGCGGCCTCAGATAGTCCATGTAGTAGGTTTGCGCCAAACGGGCAAGACCACACTCATGGCGGAATACCGTAAACAGATACCAAACCATCTGCACTATCCGCTGCAAAACTATACCGTTCTCTCCAGGTACCGCACCGATCTCAACCTGTGGATATCCGAAGTTACGGAGTATTTGGGCCGCACGCCGGAAGGCGAGGTATTGCATGTGTTCGTCGATGAGATTCAGAAGATTCCGGAGATGTTTCAAGCCCTGCAGGGACTCTACGATGAGCACAAAGGAAAAATCAAATTCTGGATCTGGGGATCTTCGGCGCGACCATTGAAAAAACACCGGGCTGAAACACTTGCCGGAAGAATAATTACCCGTGTACTGCATCCGCTTTCGCAATCCGAAGTACTGGCTACCGATTCACTCGTCCCCATTATTTCAGGCATTTACGAGAGCACCAACAAACTCCTGCCCACCATGCCTGTTGGATACATCGGTTTTCTCAGAAGCACATTCAGACGTAGCCTCCTGCCCGAACCGTATTTGACCGACGATAGCGATGCCCGCGACGATCTGCTTGAGGCCTATGCCGCATCGTACCTCGAGAATGAGATCAGACGCGAAAATCTGGTCGGAGATATTGGTGTTTTCTCCCGATTTCTTCTACTTGCCGCATCGGAGGATACGTCGGTCTTGAACTATTCCTCATTGGCAAAAGATCTGGGAGTAAGCTCGCATACAACAAAAGCCTGGCGGGAGATTCTTGAGGACACGTATGTGGTCAGTCAGCTTACTCCTCACAGTTCTCGGATGCGCATTCAGGTGGCAAAAAGTCCCAAAGTCTATTTCACCGACACGGGACTCGCACGGTTTGTGGCGGGACGAAGGGATGCACCGCGTGAACAAACTGCCGATTTCGGGAAATGCTTTGAGGGTTTCGTCGTGAACGAACTGCTCAAACAAGTAGAGTATCAGGGACTACGTTGGAAGTTGTCATATCTGCGCACGAAAACCGGGCGGGAAGTCGATCTGGTTATTTCAACCGGCGAACAGAACATTGCTCTCGAAATCAAAGGAAAAACCACCATCGGCCCGAAAGATTATGAAAATCTCCGATATCTGATGGATCGTGACCAGTCGATTTCTTTCGGGGTCGTAGTAAGCCTGCAGGGCGCCCCCTTGAAGCCGGCCGATCAAATCTACAATTTTCCCGCCTGGTGCTTGTAACCCGGACAGTCGCTTCTACTCCTGGAGCCGGGATCCTGCGCCGATGCTCTCCGCACCACGGGCCTACGCCAGCTCCTTCACAAACCGGGCATCGACCGTCACCGATGCAGAGCCGAGAACTTCAACGGAGATAACCAGTCGGTCTCCCCCGCTACGACCTCGCACAATCGTACCGGTGACACCTTTCAGCGGGCCGGCCTCGACCTGTACCGGGGCTCCCGGTTTGAAATCGGGCGGCTCTTCCCAAGGCTCGAGCGGAATACCAAGGTCAAGAGTGTGGTATATCTGGTCCAACTGCCGAATGAATAGTTTCTGATGCTGCACCTCGACCAGGTTGACGATCCGATTCGTCGCATATGCAAATCGTTCCTCTCCGGCCTGTGCGCAAAAGGCTACATATCCGGGAAACAGACAACACACCGATTTTCGCGGTTTGTTGTTGTCCTTGCGTCGGGTCACCTTTGTGTACATGGGAAGGTAATACTCAATTTCGCGACGCAAACACTCGAAAGCAAGGGCCTTTTCCTGACGGGGTTTTGTTTTCACCACCCACCAGCGCCCCTCGGACTCGGCTATCGTTCGTTCCGGAAAACGTGAAGGCGGGTTTTCATCAACTCGGTACATGATCGGGCATCCTCCAACAAGAAAAAAGATTCTGTGCAGTGTTTACTTCAGGCGGCACCATACTGTGCGCGGTATTCGGCAATAGCCCGAAAACCATCATCGCCCAGGACTACGCGGCCGTCCACCGATCGATTGTGAAGATATTCCACTATTTCATCGAGCGTCACCACGGCATGCGTTTTCATGGAAAACTCCTCGGCCAGTTCCGCAAGAGCGCTCTTTTGTCCTCCGGCACCTTTCTCCATTCGGTCGACGGAGACAATCAATCCGACCGGTTGAACCCGTGCGGCAGACTGAAGGACCGGAACGGTTTCGCGGATACTCGTGCCGGCAGTGGTGACGTCTTCGATGATTGCCACCCGTTCACCGTCACGCAGCGTATGTCCAACCAGGCTCCCCCCTTCACCGTGATCTTTTGCTTCCTTGCGGTTGAAACAGAACGGTACGTCTCTCTCGTATTCGTCGGCGAGAGCGACGGCTGTGCTTACGACCAGCGGAATACCCTTGTAGGCAGGTCCAAAAAGGACATCGTACTCTCCCCCCAGCGCGGCGCGCAATGCCCGGGCATAGAAGTGCCCCAGACGTCGAATCTGCTCGCCCGTTCGGTATTTGCCGGTGTTTATGAAAAAGGGCGTCTTGCGTCCGCTCTTTGTGACAAAATCACCAAACGTGAGTACCTCCGCCCGCACCATGAACTCGATGAATTCCTGCTTATATTTCTCCACCGTCTCCCCCCTCTCCTCGCACACGATGAGTGGTCCCGGGACTGAAGCCTGGGTTTTGTCAGCGTAGATTGTAAAATAACTCCCCGTGTCCGTAACCCACAAAAGCCAAATGATTACCCCGATCAGACGTATTATTAGGAAGGTCAAAGATTAGACATCGGCAAGCTCACTTGGACAGGGCTCACTGCACCGCATTGCATGGCAGCATATCGCAGTACAGCGACCGCTCGGTCATCAAAATGAGCGATATCGTGCGATTACATCGCTGCGGCAATTATGACCGCCTGGTTAGTGCCTGTCCGAAAACACCCGTTCATCGAGTCCCGAATTAGCTTCGGGAAGATGAACCCCCTGTTTCCGGCCGAAAATGGGCACCTTCCCGATTGAAGTCGGGACTCGACGTCCGTTTTCTAGGGTTTCCGGACAGGCACTAGTTAATCGATCAAAACACATTCAGCCTCCGCCGGCAACCATTTTAGGGCGATACAACGCTCGTTTCGATCATTCGGTATATAATCAGTACATGGTTAAACTGCTCTCAGCGATTCTGCTCTTACTTGTAGTTTTCCCTGCCTACCCCGGGTGGGTCGATACTGTTATTGTTGCCGACGGAACCCCCGGTCCCTACCGCCTCGGGACTCACTATATTCAATCCGACTCAATCCGAGTGTTTTTTTCGCACGCGGAAGAAGATACCCTCCCTTCCCGGAATCAAGACTCCACGGAAACGAGGAATGATTCGGGATCGACAGCGCAGGCTCCGCCTTTCACCTATACTCCCGAAGCAAACGGGATTCTCTTTGCGGAGCCCGTCGAAAAGGGAACTCCAATGCACATTCGGTTCCAAACCGCTTATCTGGGGCTTCAAAAGAGCTTTCGACTGTTCGACGAAGCCTATCTCGATACGGGAGACCTGAAAAATGACTCGACTCTCCCCGCCCCCCCTTCGATATTCGATCGTATGATGAATGATGAAGCGGTGACCGTCTCCGGATTCAAAAGTGTCGGGGTGAGCGTCGGAAGCCGGGGCGAAATGAATCTGGAACAGGCCCTGGAAGTCCGCATCTTTGGGACGGTTGCTCCTCAGACGGAACTTTCGGCAAACCTCTCCGACCAGGGTACCAGTCTCGAAGGAGCGACTCGAGAAATCGGAGAGCTGGACATGGTCTATCTCAGCCTGACCAATCCTCGTTTCGAGGCAACGGTGGGAGACCAGTATGTCTCATTTCCTCCCGACGGGCTCCTTCATGAGCAGAAAAAGATCAAAGGGATATCCGCACAGTACAAGGGACGACAGCTCTCCGCAAAGCTGTCGGGAGCTATCTCCGGGGGGAAATTTGCCGTACAGACCATGCGCGGGCGACTGGGCTTTCAGGGCCCGTACTATCTGACGGGAAACGGCGAAGCCGACTACATAACTCCGATCGGAGGAACCGTTCGGGTCACGGTGGACGGTAAAACGCTCGAAGAGGGGCCGGAAAAGGAGTACGTTGTCGACTACGATCTTGGAGCTATTCGGTTCACTTCAAGGTTTCCCATCGACGACGATCAGAGTATCAGAATTGAGTACGAGTACAAGAGTTTCGACTATCAGCGGCTCTATTCCGGGCTCGATCTCGGCTTTTCGAATCCGGAATCACTGGTGGTGATAACAGCCGCGGTTCGCCACGAAACCGACAACAAACAAAACCCGATTGAATTTCAGCTCGATCAGGTCGTTCTCGACTCTTTGCGAAGCGCCGGCGACAGCCTTCCGCTCGTGCCGACCGGCAGAAAAGTACTCCCCGAAGATGTCCCCGCAGAGAGTGAGATAAGCCCACTGTACGGTCTGGCCACCGCCGACTCGACCGGCGAACGGTACTATTTCTACAAACCCTTCGATCCCCTGAACCCCGGCAACCGCTCCGACTTTTTTCATGTCTGGTTTCGCAACGTCGGGATGGGAAATGGTGCATACACGATCGACCGGCCACGTACCGATTCCCTTGACTATGTCGACCCGATATACCGGTATGTCGGCTCCGGTAACGGGGACTACAGCGCAAAATCGCCTGCCCCCGCTCCGGGCAAAACAACGATCGGCCAGGTTGGCGCGCGCATAAACCCGAAGGATTGGTTCTCCTTTTCAACCGATATTGCCGGTGAAGACCGGGATAGAAATCTGTTTTCCGGAAAAGACGATCATGACAATTCATCGGGAGCAGCCCGATCTCGTATCCGCCTGGGACGGGAGGAGATAAGCGAACGATCGGCATGGATAAGCGCATCTCATACCTGGGTCGGGAAACGGTTCGGGAAAGAAGTGGTATCTATATTCGAGCGCCGATATGACTGGGATCGCGAGCATGAAACCGGTGAACCCGCGGATCTGAACGTGTGGAATATGCAGGTGGGGACGGTTGTCAAGCCGGGTTGGTCGGCCGATGTGGGATACGGACAATATATACGTCGAGACGACATCCAGACTCATCGTTTCCGCGGCCACGCACGAGCGCGTCCCCTGGAATCGCTGTCGCTAAGCTACTCTCGCGACATGTTCTTCCACCTTGACTCACTTCATGCAGGCTCGATGCAGCAGGACGAGTTGACCGCTTCGTTCGACCGGGAGACGTACCGAATAGGCCTGACCATTGACGACCAGTGGCGCACACGCCACGACTCCGCCGGCGGCGGCTCATACGGGGCGTTACTGTCTGCCCGTTTCGAGCCGTTGTCTCTCGAGGAAAACCTGTACTACTCGCGCCACGTAAAGGGTGACGTAC
>CAZEMW010000284.1:0-5574 GCA_964513105.1 uncultured Fibrobacterota bacterium | reverse complement strand
CGAAGGGGCTACCTCCAATAAGAACGATGATGGGCAGTATTTCACGACGGTTCTGGGACTCGCGGATGAGAACAATAAACCCTATGTCTCGAATAGCGAGATTTTTGATTTTGATAAGGGGTATCTCATTATGCCGATTTGGGGGCAGGACCCGAAAGGAAATCGTCCATTCGCAAACCCCGCACTTGGCACAACCCGGGGAGATGCCAACACAAACAGCGCAATCTATCGAGTGACTGAAGAAGATCCCGACGAAGAAGGAAATAAATGGTCGGACTACGATGCCAAGTTCGATATCGGAATGAGTGGAAAAAGCCGAAATACCAATTTCCAGATCGGATACGGCGGCGTTTTGTACGGGAGCGAAACCGTCAAAATGGGCAACATCGAACTTGTGCGAAATGAAGATTATACGATAGACTATGAGGTAGGGTTTCTCCAGTTGATTTCGGACCGGGCAAGAAGCGCGGATAACATTAACATCGAGTACCAGTCTGAGTCGCTGTTCGTATTTGATCGACGGGTTTTCCTGGGTGCACATGGAAAGATAGATCTGCCCGGTATCGGTCGTGATTCCTATTTGGCCACGAGTGTTTTATATCAGACAACTGCAACCGGGGATCGACTACCGCGTATCGGACAGGAACCGTTTAATAGATTCTTAGTTGGCGCGAATGCGAAATTAGACTTTGAGCCGGAATGGATGACACAGGCGGTTAACCTTCTTCCGCGCATAACTTCCGATGCCAGATCGTCCGCCGTTTTTGATGCCGAGGTCGCCCATAGTCGCATGACGCCGAATGCCGGAAGTGAAGCGCTTGTCGACAATTTCGAGGCGAGTAACCGATCATACTCGCTTGGGCTCTCTGATGTAGGCTGGTACCGGGCCAGTCCCCCAAAGGATTTTCTGCGCACAGGCGAAAATAATGGTTCTGTGGCTCCTCCTTATTTCTTAAATCCGCCGGCTTGGGATACGTACTGGTATACTCCCGAAAGTGACCACCGAACATCGACCTTCAGCATCTGGGACTGGAGTGATAACAAGGATGCCGAAAGGTACGAGCAGACTCCGTATGCAACAACCATGAGACTCGTTACGCAACCGGTTCCTGAGCACCCGGAACTTGATAGTGCTCTGGTTTTGGGCGAGGGGGATCACGTGACGCCCTGGACCGGTATCATGACGGTACTACCCGAGGGGCTGAATGATCGTGATGACGACCGTTACTTTGATTTGATCATACGGAATCCGGGGAATGGAAAACTTCATCTCGATTTCGGTCAGGTAAGTGAGGATGTTATTCTTGACGGCTTGCTGCCTAACGGAGCGCATGACGCGGAGTCGCGCGAACTGGTGGGAGAAGACCGATATCAGAGTACATTGGATAAGGGATTGGACACGCTGGAGGACGCCCGGGAGAAATGGTATGTTCCGAATTACCGCAGTTGGGTCGAAGAGGGGGAGGTGGAATGGGTTGAGCTGTTACATGGTGACGCTCGACTCGGAAGGTTCAAAAACGACCCGGCAAGGGACAACTGGCGCTCCTATGACGCTCTTGAAACGGGTGAAAAACAGAATTTTCCTTATGTGAATGGTACTGAAGATAATAAACATATGGATTATGAAGACCTGAATGCCGACGGCTTTCGAACTAATGAGAATATCTTTCGTACTACCATTGATTTGACCGATGTTACTGAATTTAAAGTTCCCGGCTCAACAGTGCGGGAAGATAGCGGTTGGGTGCACCTTCGCATCCCAATCAAAGAAGCGGGAGTGATGGATACAATCGGGGAAATCAGGACTTGGACCGATATTGATTTCGTCCGAATATGGTGGAACGACTTCCGGAGTTCCGACCTCACGAGCAAGCACCAGCTGGAATTCGCGAAAATTGAGTTTGTCGGGAACCAATGGGAAGCCGAAACCGATTCAGCCGGTTTCACGGATGTATCGGTTGCGGTCCTCAATAACGAAGACAACCTGGGTTCTTACTATTCGCCTCCCCACATGAAAAAGGAACGGAACGAAACAAATCCGGATTTGCCGAAAAGGGAACAGGCACTATCGATCACCTGGGGGGCTTTGGGGCATGGGGATACTGCAATCGCCGAACGTCGGTTGTACCAAGAAAACGACCTCTCGGCGTACGAACAGATCAAAATGTTCGTGAAAGTCCATGAAGAAGATCTTATCGGATATGGTGGTGAGAAAACCGATCCGCGTTCATGGTTTGTATTTCGTTTCGGTACCAACGATTCCATTTATTATGAGTATATGGCCAGACTGGAGAACCTGCGAGGAGCCTGGAATTCCAGGGACGGCTTGGTAATCGATCTCGCAAAGTATTCCGAGCTGAAACTTAAATACCTTGAAAACCATTCCAGTCCTCTGGTGTACGATACCGCGATTACAAACGAAGGCGAAGTATACCGCATATTGAGCAAAACCAGCATCGCGCCGACTTTTACCAAAATTAAGTATATGGCTTTGGGTGTGGCCCGAGATCCCTATTCGGAAAACCCGAGTGGTCCATTCAGCGATTCGGGTACTATCTGGGTGAATGAGTTGGCGGTGACCGGGATCCAGGGGCTGACCGGCTGGGCTTTCCGAGGCAATCTTCAGACTCAATGGGCCGACTTCATGCGAGTAGGCTTCAGCCTCAACTATGAGGATGCGGACTTCCGTAAAATGTCGGCCAAAGGTCTCACCGGAGGTGCATCGACCCTTGGGGGAGGAGTGAACGCAAACTGGACGCTCAACAAATTCCTACCGTCCACCTGGTCCGTTTCTCTGCCGCTGGACATGAGTCTCAACAGTAATCTCAGTCGACCGAAACTGCGAACCGGCTCCGACATCTCACTTCTCGACGAAGAGGGGAGACCGGATCGTATCCAGCACATGGCGCGGGATTTCACAGATATGATTTTCCGCGGTAAGGAAAGAGATCAAGATAAAACGGCGGCCGAGCACTACGAGACCAAGAGTATGTCGCGGACACTGACTTCCAGCTACAGTAAGGGGTTTACATCAGATAATCCTGTGGTGCATATGACCGCGGAGCGGCTGAAAACAAATGTTCGGGCTACCTATGACACGTCAGTGACATTCGAAGGTCCCCGTCCCGATTCATCGGAAGAAACCGACTACTATGACTCAGAAAGTACGCGGAGCTACGGTGGAAGTCTCTCGTACAGCCTATCTCCCCACCGACCCCCGGACTGGACAAAATGGCGGCCTCTCGCAGACAACAAGGCAAAATGGCTTCCTCGCGAGTGGAAGCAATACGAGTTGACATTCTTGCCTGATCAGTTGAATTTCGATCTTCTCGACGGCCTTAATTATCGAAACCATTATACCCAGAACACGCGCCAAGGAGTTTCCTCCCGTGAAAAAACTCTTGGGCTGGGGCACGGGTTCCAGTTGAGCTATACACCGATTCGATCTCTTCTAGATCTGGATTACTCTTTTTCTGTTAAACGCGAATTGAATGATGCCGCAGTTCAGCAGGAGTTAGGATTAGGTAGATTTGTCGATCAGTACTTGATTGAGCGTGATGCAACGTGGAGTAAGTTCTGGATGTTGTATGGTGAGGATTCACGAAATCAGAGTTTCTCATTTAATTTTTCACCGGAATTTGTGGAGTGGTTAACACATAGTGCCGATTATTCGGCGGACTATAGTCAGTATCCGCAAACTCGTTCCGGAGACTCAACGGTGTATCTGAGCGGGAGCGTGAATACCCGGTTCGGGCTGCAGGGCTCCTTTCGGATTCGGAACTTTCTGTCATCGCTGGCTGATGTGACTGAAAATGTGAAAGGGGTCGGCGGGATTTTTAAAGGCATGGAGACGGCAGTCTCAAAAATTAACTTGAGCGATTTCCGTTTGAGCTATAATGCGACCTCCAATCTCAAAAACGACAATCTTTCATACCACTATCTGGCAGTAGACCAGGATATGGGGGCTCTAGACCTGTTAGCGTATTCGTTAGGGTTCAAGGACCGAACTGCATGGGATATCGTTACCGGAAATCTCGATGATGAGAATGATTTCGGCGGCATGCAGACAAGAGCTCAATATGCGGATCAGCTTGCGCTGGCACGAAGCGACAGTCGATCCTCATCCCAGGATTGGTCGATAAGTACCAGTCTTCGATTGCCTTCGCCCTTGGATCTCAACTTAAATACCTTACGGCTGGGGTGGGATCGATCCTATACGGCAAAACCCCCAAATACTGTGGATACACCGGAGGAGAAGTTGCATAGGGATACCAGCGTTACCTGGCCGTCGGTGGGAATTGGTGCAAGCACCACTGCGCTGCAGAAATTGCCCTTTATCGACGCTGTGATGAAGAACCTTAACATCAATTCAGATTACCGATTCGAGCGAACATTGCGGCTGACGAATACCGATACCACCACGCAGTTTTCACACGGGTTCTCGCCGCTTGTCGGTCTCAATGGGCAACTCAAAAAGTGGCCGATATCAGTGACTTACAGTCATGATTTCTCGTTTGATAGTACTATAAATACCGGAGGCGGGGCTATCAGTCCCGAAAGTAATGAAGAAAGTACGAAGAATACATCAAGTTCCGTTTCGCATACCGATCGAGCGGAGATTAAACACACCATTAGAGCAGGGAATCTGAAAGAGATTAAGCTGTTTCGCTGGACGATACCCATCAAGGGTGAGCTGGCGTGGGGCATTAAAGGTGATAGGTCAAGTGCGCTTGACATACAGCGAGAAAAAGAGCAGGTGAAGTACACGAAGTTCAGTGTGGCACCGTACCTGTATTATGATTTCACGGACAACGTTAGAGGTACGCTTGAGTACACCGGGTCCTGGGAGAACCACAAGGAGCCCGTTCAGGAAGAAATTGCTGATCAAGCCTTCTGGCTGAAAGTCAAAATTAACTTCTGATGAAACGGTTGAGTCCCGGAGTCGACTGCAGTTGCCTGGTCAAAGGAGACCTCTACTGCTGTTCGCAGGAGCGAGTTTTGCACTCGTATTATGCAAAACATTCCGTTACTGGTTTAAGGGGTTATCCTTTCAGGGACTGAGTTACGTACAAAAAGCGAGGCCTTTCCGTAGAGGGGAAGAGAAACGAATGAATTCACAAATCCTGTTTAGTGCCTCACCGACTGAAAAGCGTGCGGCACTGTTGGAAAATGGAAGACTGGTAGAGCTTGCCGTTGAGCGGCCGGACCAGTATCGGCTGCTGGGAAACATCTATCGCGGAAAGGTGGTTTCAATACTGCCGGGTATACAATCCGCGTTTATCGATGTCGGCCTGGAGAAGAATGTGTTCCTCCATGCCACGGACGTGGACCCGTCGTTGCTGCTGGGCAAAGACGACTCGATCATGGAACGCTATACCAATCAAGGCTCCGACAGCGGCAAGCGTCGGAAAATTGTCCGCGTGCCTATCGAACGGGTCCTGAGCGAAGGCCAGGAAATCCTCGTCCAGGTTATCAAGGAGCCGATCGGCAGTAAGAGTGCGAAGGTAACCACACAAATCAGTATCGCAGGACGAGTTCTGGTGCTGGTTCCGGACACCGACTTTATCGTCGTCA
>CAZEMW010000283.1:4000-5583 GCA_964513105.1 uncultured Fibrobacterota bacterium | reverse complement strand
CACCTCGCTCTTCTGTGAGTCATACCCTCCGGCAGCGATTTTCTTAAGAGCGTCGCGAGAATCATGTTCAAACACGACCCTGTGAGCTACCGTGCCCAATTCGCTGTTGTAATAGTCCTTCGCCACAGTTCTTCCGAGTTCGTCGTACTGATATTCAACCGCCGTTTTGCCGTTGAGGGAGATTGTTTTCAGCCGGGCGTCCTTATCGTAGGTGTACTTGCGCACAACCTTCTTTTCGGTATTCTCGACTCCGTCGTAGTAGTGTGTGGAAGTCAGCAGGTTGCCCTGATAATCGTCGTATTTGTACGTGACCACCTGGAGTTTTGCGACTTGAGGGAGTTTCTTGTACTTGGTCGCGATGTTGCCCCTTCGGTCATATGAGTAGGCTTCAATTATCACGTCGGAGCACCCGGAAAGGGGATCGTCTGCGTCTGTTGCTGCTCTCGGGCCGCATTGTTCGCCATAGGCTATAGTGACCACGAGTCGGCCGCGCGTGAAAGCCGGCTTATCGAAAGGAGCGGTTCCGCCTGTTGCCGGATCCAGGATGTCGGCCAGTTTTACGCTGTGGGGGCGAACGAAGGCGAGTGCATCCTCGGGATTGTCATAAAACCGGCGTACTTTGGGGTACTCGGCACCACCATCCGTTTCGCGGACATATACCTGAGTAGTTCTTTTGTGTGCGTCGTACGCATACCGCAATTCTTCGCCTTCTTCTCTCATTCGAGCATTTACAACCGACATAAGGAGATCATGTTCATACTCATAGGTCACCTTGCCGGCATCCGGAGTTTCCTTTTCCGTCATCTGGGAAAGGGTGTTGTACTCGTACCTGGTGTCGCCTATTAAATCGCCGGGAGCATTCTCGGTTTTTATGCGATCCATGGCATCATACTCATATTCGGCGATGATGGCATCTTTATCGTCTGAACAGCCATTCTGCTTCGGATGGCTCCAGGTAGCCCGGGTGTTTCCTCTGACATCAGTTATGGATTGCGAGTATTTCCCGTCAGGATCCTTGTTCACGGTCAGGAAATAGGAGCCTGAAGTCCTTTCGTCGATCTTGGTGCTAATGTTGTCAAGTTCATTGCAAGGGATGAAATCCGTGGGGCTCGTTGCGGAACCATACCAGGTTTCGGTTCCGTGTTGGTCAATGGTATACTGAACGCCGGGTGAGCCTGTCTTTTTCACACGCTGCAATGGATCGCTGTAGTAAGTAACTTCGGAGTAGGGAGCATCGTCCCGATGCTCGGTCGCTTTCGCGGCGGTTTCGAGATCGGTTTCCAGGTATGACTCCACAATGTCGTGCACAAACGGGATAATTGACTTATGAGGCCGTCCGGCATCATCATAGGTTTGTCCGGTGATGATTGATTTACCTGAATAATCGGGATCATTGATTTTTACCTGGTCCTGAATTTGCCGGCCGAGGCCGTCGGAGTACGAGGTCGAAGTAATTATGACATTATCCGGATGATATGTCTTTGTACGCACATAGTTTGGCTCAACGGCATGCGTCGAGAATCCGGCTGCGAGTGCGGCCGTCAATGCAATCAGGTGGTTTCGTGTAGCTGGTAGCATGAGCG
>CAZEMW010000283.1:0-3990 GCA_964513105.1 uncultured Fibrobacterota bacterium | reverse complement strand
GCCTTCAGCTCATCGATCTGCTTCTGTTGTTGTATCGTGTAGAGAGTTAGTTCCTCAACTTTTTTTAGAAGGACCATGTTCATTTCAGCCAGGTCGATGCCGTTTTTCTTAATCTCCTGAGCGCTGGGTACTTCAGGGAGGTGGCTTTTCTCGGTGACGTATTCTTCGACCTCCTGGAGAGTGCGGAGTTTGTAGTCTTCTTTGAAGACGTAATCCGGGACACCATCCGAGACCTGAGAGATTGTCCAGTCATCGATCTTTAGCTTTCCATTGATAACTACGTCGCCGTCGAACCAGCCGGCGTAGTTTTCCTCGCCTCCTGAAGCTGACGCCTTAACACCATAATTCGTGCCCTCACCACGGGCAGAAGCATAGACGCCGAAAGTTTCGGGAGTATCGTATACATCGGCGGCTGCATTCGATACCGCTGTAGCCGAAATCCCAACCGTACGACCTTTTCCCTCATTGATGCTCGAAACTCGAATACCTTCAACAAAGTCGTTTGAGGTGGTAATATCGACCAAGCCGCCAAAGCTAGCTTTTTCGTTATCCGGCTCGAGATTGCCACCTTGTCCAGTGATTGTCAATCCCCCGTTGAGTGCGGCTGCTCCGTCTGCTCTGATCTTGGAGTCAAAACTCGCAAGCCCTGTGGTTTTCACATCGCCTTCAAACCACCCGGCCCAGTTTTCTGTGCCGTTTTCGGCGGTCGCCCAGATACCGATGTTCTTTCCACGACCCTTGCCAACCGCTTCGACACCCCAACCACCTCCCGATCCCGTGCCCACGGCTTTAATTCCAGTGCCACTGCCGGCTCCTGCGTTTGCCTTTGTCTGAATACCGTAAACGCCGAGAGTGGGGGCCGAGATGTCAAATACCGCCCCCGAGTATGAATTTGCATTATTATCAAGTGGAATCCCCTGACCTTCGACGGTTATTCCGCCGTTTTCTTCAATGAGGAGACCCCTTTCAAGTCGGGCCAGCTTACTGACATGGAGCTCATTATTTACCTTTACATCACCCTCAAACCACCCGGCCCAGTTTTCTGTACCTCCGGAAGCCGTTGTCCATATTCCGTAGTTAGTCGATTTACCTTGTGCCTCACTCCGGATCCCGGTAGATGAGTAGCCGAAGTCGTTTATGTTATTGGAAGTCACCTTCAGGCCAACCAAGCGTTCAATCATTCTTTCAGACTGTATTAGTGCAGCAGCGGTAGTTTCACCATTAATAATGATCTTCCCTTCGGTAACGTTCAGACCGTTAGCAACAGAGAGTCTGCTATTTAAAACGGCATCCCCCAGCACCCGCAACGAAGGCCCCCCGTCCCCCGGCTCGGGGATCTCAAGAGTAGCGGTTTCCTGGGCGAGGGTAGTCGCCATGACAGTCAGTATTCCACAGAGAACGAGTACCGGTTTCATACCGTGCTTCCTTTGGAAAATATTCGGGTGATGTATTGATCGTTCGCAGAAATTCATGATTGTTTCTCCAAGAGCAGGAGGCGCTTTGGGCCTCGGTTCAGCGCAGCTTGTAGGTCATTCCCGGCGCCGCGACTGTTACTCCATATTTATAGGTTCCTTCAAGGAATTGCACATTCAAGCGGTCCTGGAAATTGTCTCTGTGCCGACGGAGGACCGCGGTTATGTCGACATCATCGCCCGGATCAATAGTGACCTCTTCAGGAGGATCCTGTTTCACCACAACTATGTCGTCAACTTCAACAAAGTAGTTCGAGTTGTCGCCGGAGCCGGTTTTGTATTCGTAAGATATGCAGCCAATTTCACCATAATCGGCGTCTTCGTGAATGAGATACTCAACCATCTCTCCACCGCCGTCGTAGGAAACCGAGATCACTCCGGGGTGAGAAATCGTGACTTTTAAGGTAACGAAATCGGAGCCGGCGCCGTGTGGTGCCAGCGTGTGGGTCCAGGCCGAGTCGATTTTCGTGTCGGGTCCATCGACAATCGTGTAGGACTTGGCGTCGTCTACCTTGTATAAATAGAGGTCGGGACTGGTATGACGGTCCGCTTCTTGATTCGGCTTAAAACCGATTCGATACCCGGAGCCCTCCGGGTCGTCGAGAAAATAGACATACAGTTTGTTGTTCTCACGCCACGATTTGTTATACTCGGTAGGATAGCGAATCTTAAACGAAACACTGATACTTCGGTCTTCTTCGTATGCGACCGGATCGAATGAAGGCGTTGTCATGGCGGAATACTCGGTCCAGCCACCGGGAGAACGAGTCACAGAGACCTCGGCTTCGGAGTTCACCTCCCAGTGTGCGATCCCGGTAAAACCGCGATCGGCGAGCGACTCATCACCGGAAAAATCTTCCCGGTATACTTCCGCGCCGAATGTATTCACTACGAGAGCGAATAGAACAGATACGGCGGTTGCGACCCGAGTTTGAAATGACCCATGTCTGGTAGTGGTTTTCATTTCCACGCGCTTCCGTTTCGTGTGCGGCAGGTCAAGACCCATGGTGGTATCCCGACATACCTGTGACAATAAACGTTGATCTCCAACGTTTTGCTAAGTTGCTGTTATATATGAAAATAGCACTTCTTCTCGAAGTCTCAATAGAAAGCACGCAGGCCGATTGCAGGTCGAGTTGCGGACCTTCGGGCGGGGGGTGAGTAATTCAGACGAGCCATACGGCTGAAATAGTCAAACGCCGCCAAATAATATGTCTAGACCTGCGGATCGTGATGTTATATTGTCAATGTTCAAATCCAAAATAGATGCCGGCGGCTCTGGATGCAAGTACTTTCTGAAAAAAAACTTGCTCATATTATTCTAATATGGTAAGACGATTTTGTGCTGTTGTAATGGTACCAAAATGTAGAAGAGGGTCGGGAGAATGGCTTGGGGAATGTGGTTTGTCAACTATGGGTTTGGGGGGAGGCATGTCCCCTGCGGGGTGGAAGTCGGACCGGTCGGACCCTGGGTCCGCTGTCGCGGGGGTCGTGCAGGTCGCAGTCCGGTGTTCGGGGTTTCTCCCCCTGCGGGGCCGAAGTCGGACCTGTCGGACCTCGGCCCCGCTATTGCGGGGGACCAAAGCATAATGTAACCCAGTATTTAGGGCAATGCCGCCCCGACCCAAAGTCGGACCAGTCCGACCCCAAAACCCCGAACCCCGAACCCCGAACCTCCTCAACTACACTATATTTCCAAACCAAACCTTCCCTCCGGGAACCACAACAGAAAGCGAGAACCCAACCCGGAATGACTGCCCTTACCACCTCTATTCCCGTATTCCTTGTTATCGGTCTTGGAGCGTTTCTTCGGAAAACCGCTGTTATCCCGCCCGGATTCGGACCACAGGCTTCCCGGGTAGTCTTCCATGTGGCATTACCGGTACTGCTGTTTCAGAAACTCTCCGAAACTCAGCAGTTCTCTTCGGGGGCGGTGGATATGCTTGTGGTGCTGGTTGCGGGAACAGTGGTTGTCGGGGCCGTGGCATACCCTGTTGCGTGGCTTCTTCGAATGCCCGGAGGATCCGTCGGATCGTTTGTGCAGGCATCGTACCGTGGAAATCTGGCGTTTATCGGACTGCCGATCGTGCTCTCACTGTACGAAAACGCAGATCCGTCGCTTTCCGCGGCGGCGGTGGTGACTCTGGGGCCGGTGGTTGTGCTGTATAATGTTGCGGCCGTCCTGATACTCAAACTGGGAAATCCGGAACAGAAATTCCACCCCGGACAGCTTCTGGTGCAAATTGTCACAAATCCGCTGATAATCGGAATCCTGGCCGGTATCGCCTGGTCGGCCATAGATATCCCCCTCCCGGGAGTCCTTGACCGAACCCTTTCCATGCTTGCCCGAATCGCCCTTCCTCTGGCCCTTCTCTCCGTTGGTGTGACCCTGATCGAGACGGGACTCGGTGGACCGGTTCGGGTTCCACTATGGAGTGCCGCCCTCAAACTGATCGTCGCCCCACTCGCGGGGATCGTCACCGGCCTGCTCATGGGAGTCGACCGCCAGGTCCTCACC
>CAZEMW010000282.1:0-5630 GCA_964513105.1 uncultured Fibrobacterota bacterium | reverse complement strand
CGCCGGTACAGAATACCTGTTGTGCTATGGGGCAAGCACTGCGGGCTTTTTCTCTTTTTTGTCCAGAAATGGAACAAAGAAACGCATCAAAAGAGACTGGGGAACCTGTTTCTGCCCATGGAATCCGATTTCCTCCGGAGCCTGCGGGTGGCTTTGCGGCATGTAAGCGGTGCCGAAGATCCAGTCCCAGGTGCTGAACACGACCGCGAAATTCACTCCCGCTCTGCCCCTGACATCCTTCTCATGATGCCATATATGCATGCGAGGCGAGTTGAGAAGGTAGCGAAATGGTCCCCAGGAGATATTCAGGTTTGCGTGATTCAGATGGCCGATAGCCGTAGCTATCACCGCTGTCGACAATATAACCCGCCAGTCTGCGCCGAGCAAAGCAAGAGGAAGATACTTGAAGCTCTTGTACAGTATGGTCTCACCCCAATGAAATCGGAAGTTGCCGATCCAGTCCATTGTGGTAATTGAATGATGTACCCGGTGAATTCGCCAGAGAAAGGGGATTCGATGGAGGAGGTTATGCACGGCATATTCAATGAAATCGCCGATAACCAGGTAGACTGGTATTTGAACCACAAGCGGTTGAGAACCGATAAGACCTGTACCGGTAACCTCAATACCGGTAAGTGCCTGCCAACCACCTGAAAGCCCGGATTCTATGCCGGTGAACAGTACTTGAAACGTATACGCCGAAATCCATCCGTTGAACAGAAGCCAGAACACATCCTGACCCAGTTGTGGCCTGAGAAAACTCTGGTCCTTTCTCCAGGTGAAGAGGCGTTCCGCTGCAAAACAGACGACGGATACTGTGAGGAGCCAGAATGGATAGGTTTTTGCAATCGAAAGCAGCATTGTCATTGTTCCCGCAAAAAGCAGTAATTTGAAAAGAAACCGGCACCGGGATGTCGTATTCAGTATAATAAATATATTATCGGTGGGCCGGGTTTCACAGTCGAGAGCGGGCTGTATGCAGAATTACCTACTTGGAATGCTGTGAGTCGTCGGTGAGATTGAGCTGGTTTCCGATGTCCTTTGTCGCCTTATTCCACGCCGGAGGGATGCTATGAACCGCTGCTATTTTCGCGTCTGGTCGGCCGTCGTCTGTCTCGTGGGAAACCTCTGGGCCGAGGACATAAACGTCTCATCTGAAGATGGAATGGACCTGATTCTGCATGAAGACTTTTCGTGGGAACCGGTTGAGACGGGCGGGTGGGTTCCTCCCGGTGTATTCGAGGTCACTTTGGACGACGGACGCACACTTGTTCTCCATAATGATTTCACCTGGCGCTTTTCTTCCGCAAGCGTCGCCGAAGGGGTAATGCCTCTGCAGACTGCGTACGCCGTGGGTAAGGCGAGGAGGGAAACTGCCGAAGCTGCACGTGAGGATGCGGACAAAGAAGCTGTACGCCGTTTGGCGATTCAGCTTAAATCTCTCGCGCCGGGAACCGAATTGGGATCGCTCACGGAGTGCATCGCGCAGCATGACAAAACGGTAGACATCAGTGAGCACTCGCGGAGCGGTTGGGATGTTACCGTAAGAATCGAAGTGGATCACGAAACGATCCGCACCATCTTGGATTGCGTTGATCCCGGCACGCGGAAACGCAATTCGCTTGCTGATGAGCCCCGATAAATTCCACCTCGTTTGCTCCTTCTCGGGATATCGGACGGAATGGAAACAACCGCCTACCACTGCGCCGTATCCGGGAAAAACAACGGGCAAACTCGAACCCGCCATGATACACAGGATGTTTGGGAGTAATAAATCTTCCAGACCCGGAATTCCGTATCATCGGCGTTCTCCGGTTCATTGCAGACGCCGAGCCCTCTCAAGATGTATTTTCCCAGACTGCCCCAGTTCTCGCCATAGTAATAGAACTCGCCAAGCATTCCGGTATTCTTGAGGAGGGAGAAAACATGTCGGCGGCAATAATAGATGGAAAACGCATAGCGGAGAGTATACGAGCGGAACTCAAAGACCGAGTCACCAGGTTGCGTGATCGTGGAGTGATTCCAGGCCTTGGGGTTATTCTCGTCGGCGATGATCCTGCATCGAAATCGTACGTCGCGGGGAAGCACAAAGCATGCGAGGCTTTGGGCATACATTCCGACGACCATCATCTCCCGGCTGATACGTCTCGACAGGATTTGACCAGCCTCATAGAAAAGCTGAACAACGATCCCACCATTCATGGAATTCTTCTCCAACTGCCGCTTCCAGGGGAACTTGCCGGATTCGAACAGGAACTTCTATTCCTGATTGATCCTGGCAAAGACGTCGACGGGTTTCATCCCATGAGCATCGGGAAGATGCTTCTGGGTGAGAAGACGTTTCTTCCCTGCACTCCCAATGGGATCATAGAGCTCCTGGTCCGGTGCGGTGTTTCAACCGAAGGTGCACATGCGGTGGTTGTTGGCAGAAGCAATATTGTCGGGCGCCCGGTAGCAAACCTCTTGACTCGAAAAGCTCAGGGGGGAAACGCAACCGTGACGGTGTGCCATACCCGGACACCGGATATCGGATATTATACCCGACAGGCGGATATCGTGATTGCCGCGGCGGGGCGTCCGTCAACGATTACTGCGGACATGATCAAACCTGGAGCGGTCGTGATTGATGTCGGAGTGAATCGTGTGGTGGATGCGTCGAAGAAACGCGGATATCGCCTGGTAGGTGATGCCGATTTTGATTCGGTGGCCCAAAAGGCTTCAATGATTACGCCGGTACCCGGCGGGGTGGGACCGATGACTATAACCATGCTCATGAGCAACACCGTCGAATCGGCGGAACAATCGGCAGGATAATCCATAATCCCCGGTTTTCGGCCTCAGGATACCGGAGAGTTCACAGCAGAGACTACACCTGAAATACTCTGCCTCAGAAGGACAAATACAAGGAGTAGCATGTATGGCCCAAAAAGATTTGAAGGCCGCCTACAAGACAATAATGGACGATCACTTTCCTCGAACGATGGAATTGTCTTTTGGGGAAGGGGCGGATCGACAGACACTGGTTTTCGAAAAAGCCACCTGGGTAATTGACGGAGTCGAGAAGGGACTTCGTTATGGTGAGAACCCGGGGCAGGAAGCCGCCATGTATCGGCTTGTGAACGGAAATCTACAACTGGGTGAGGTATCGTGCGTTCAACCGGGGAGATATCTGGCCTCAGACGTCGAACTGCTGCAGAGCGGCAAGCATCCGGGCAAGACCAACATCACGGATGTCGACAACTCCTTGAATATTCTACGATACCTGATGGACGAGCCGTGCACGGTGATAGTAAAACACAATAACCCTTGCGGTGTTGCGAAGGGGGCAACTCTGGCTGAGTCGTACGATCGCGCACTCATGGCGGACAGGGTCGCGGCTTTCGGTGGAGCGATTGCACTGAATCGGGCAGTCGACAAGCTCACGGCCGAAAGAATTGTGGAGAGTTACTCAGAAGTCGTTGCCGCCCCGGAATTTGAAGAAGGGGTAATGGACCTGTTTTCCGGCAAAAAGAATCTGCGGGTCATGAAAATCGGCAATATCGAAAAATTGAAAGAATATGTCGGATCTCGTTTTATCGATATAAAGTCCCTTATCGACGGCGGAATGATTGTGCAGTGGTCATATGCGCCGAATGCTCTCACGAATGATGAACTTGCCCCCGCAGCAACGGTGTACAAAGGCACAGAGTATAAAATACAGCGGCTTCCTACGGCTCACGAATACGAAGACCTTTTATTCGGCTGGAAAATCGAGGCCGGGGTTACGAGTATTTCCGTTCTGTATGTTTAAAACGGCGTCACTGTTGGGATCGGTACCGGGGAACAGGATCGTGTCGGTGTGGCCGAGATTGCGCGGGATAAAGCATATCGAAAAATGGCCGATGCTCTGGCGTGGGAACGATTGAAAACACCATACAACCTGCTGAGGCTCGAACAAAAAGCTGAAATTGACAAAGATGTTGCCGAGGTGAATGGGGGACTGAAAGGTGCCGCTATGATTTCCGACGCGTTTTTCCCGTTTCGTGACGGGGTGGATGTCGGGATTCGCCAAGGTATAAGCGCGATCATACAGCCCGGAGGATCTCTCCGCGATTTTGAATCAATCGAGGCGTGCAACGAAGCCGGAGTAACCATGGTTTTTACCGGAGAACGTTCTTTCAAACACTGACCTGAAAACCGTGGTGAAGAGGTATTTGAGCAGTTATTCCGGCTTTGCCGGCGATGAAGGAAGGAATGCTGAAGTGAAGAGATCGATTAGTGAATCCGACGAAATCCGGAATCTTGTGCGAGAACTGTTGTCGAAGCTTGGTGAAAATCCGGATCGGGAAGGACTGAAGGACACCCCCAGGCGTGTTGAGGAATCACTTCGGTTCGTGACTAACGGGTATGAAGTGGATATGGATGCGCTGATCAACAATGCGATCTTTCATGAATCGGTTCACGATATGATTGTGGTCAAGGATATCGAGCTGTACAGTATGTGCGAACACCATATGCTGCCATTCGTCGGCAAAGCCCATGTCGGATACATTCCCAAAGATAAGATTATTGGCCTGAGCAAAATACCGCGGGTAGTCGACGCCTTCGCCCGGAGACTTCAGGTACAGGAACGGCTGACTCACCAGATTGCTGCAACGCTCTGGGAACGTTTGGAACCACTTGGGTTGGGAGTTGTAATCGAGGCAAAGCATCTGTGCATGATGATGCGCGGGGTTGAGAAGCAGAACAGTAAGATGGTCACCAGTTCCATGCTCGGCCAGTTTCGTTCGGCCCATCAGACGAGAGATGAGTTTCTCTCGTTTATTAAAGTACCTCACGCATGAGCGACGGGACCAAGTTGTCATCCATTTCGCGGAAGACAAGCCCTCGGTAGACGGTGGCCCTCCTATTCTCAATGCGGTGTTGGCCATGGTCCCTCAGTTCGTCGAATTAGCATTTGTCGGGAGGGTTTCTATCAAATCCCAGGGTAGGCCTCCGATGACTGAGCGGAAGGTCGACTCCCGAGTTCGAATTCCGGGACCTGCCCGCGTAGGAGCGATTTTGTGGTGAGGGGCGCGTGGTTCGACCGCGCCGTATCCTTCCCTAAGGGAACGAGAAGAGGCGAGAACCCGACGGCTCCCGCCTCTTTGTTCGATCACTGTGAATCCTACTTACCGAACCAGGAAAACGGGCTGACGAAATGTCTGCTCACCGATTCTCATGTCCAGTAGGTATTGTCCATTCGCGATGCTCGTGTTATCCCAGGTAAGGGAATACCATCCCGCGGCACGAACCGCATTGACCGGTTCGGCAACTACTCGACCGCTCAGGGTGTAAATCCGTGCCTGCACTCGTGCTCGGTCCTTCAAGGTGTAGTTGATGCGAGTCAATCCCGACTTGAGAGGAACAACGCTTATGCCCGTGGATCGCGGCAAAAGTTGCACGGCGTGGTTCCCGACCGATACCGGTGAGGGCTCTACAATCATAGTGTACGTTCCATACGTCTTGTACGCCGCTCCACCATCGAAATGTATGACTGCATAATACGTTCCGGGACCAAAGACACCGGTCGCTGCGTAGGTGGCGCCTTTTCCACGAATGTAGGTCAACTCGGCTCCCTCGTCGTTGAAGATGGAAATTCGAATATCTAT
>CAZEMW010000281.1:0-5640 GCA_964513105.1 uncultured Fibrobacterota bacterium | reverse complement strand
CTTCATCACTGATATCTTCGAGAGCCTTCTTCAGCTCTTCCCGAAGTTCCTTATTATCTCCTCCCACATCCGTTGTTTCACCAATGTCTTCTTCAAGATTGTATAAATCTCTCTTGTAGTGATATTTCCATTTCCCGCGACGAATAGCACGCGCCTTTCCTCCTCCGTCGAAGAAAATCAGGCCCTCCTGATGAGGTGTTACCACACCTTCGACTCCGTGAATCAGATCGCTGATATCATGGCCGTCGATTAAGTATGGGATTTCCTCCCCAAGCTCGGTTTGGACGCTTTCCGGAAGCACATCGTTTAGATCGATTCCCGCCAGGGATGCAAAAGTGGGTAGTACATCGATTATACTCGCAATTTCGTCGCACACCAGGCCTTCGGGTATGCGTCCGGGGGCGTACATAACGCACGGTACTCGTACGCCACCCTCATAGAGGGTGTTCTTGCCCTTGTTGAGAGGCAAGGCAGAGCCGCCTTCATCACCTTTCTGCAGCCAGGGACCGTTGTCCGATGTAAAGATAACATAGGTGTTGTCTTCGAGCCCCTCGTCCTTAAGCGTTTGCAGAATTCGACCGACATGCCAGTCCAGTTCCTCCATCACATCACCGTATAATCCTTGTTCCGAAGTTCCTTCAAACTCATCACTTGCATACAGCGGCACATGCGGCATAGTGTGGGCTAAATAGACGAAAAACGGCTTCTCTTTGTTCTCCTGTATGAAACTGATTGTGCGATCGGTGTATCTCTTTGTAAGGGTCGACTGATCGGGATCGTCTTCGATTCGTTCAGTGCCCTCAACCAGGTAGTCTGGTTTCATATCATTACTGTATGGAAATCCGAAATATTCATCAAAGCCCTGGTTTGGCGGCAGGAGATTCGGTTCATGCCCCAGATGCCATTTTCCGTAGCAAGCGGTAGCGTATCCCCTTGTTTTCAACATGTCGGCAATGGTGACTTCCTGCGGATGGAGTCCTTCCTCGTGCTTGGGAAAGATAACATGCGCTTCACCGGGAATCCCTGCTCGCCGTGGATGACACCCGGTGAGGAGAGCGGCTCGGGAAGGCGTACAAAGAGAGGCGGCATAAAAACTGGTGAACTTAGCACCTTCAGCGGCCATCCGGTCTATGACCGGGGTTTTGATATCAGGTGAGCCGAAACACCCAAGATCCTGGTATCCCTGGTCGTCGGTGTAGACAATGACAAAATTTGGTGGCTTTTCACTGTCAAGAGTACGCCCTGGTACAGCGCCTGCCGTTGCCAGTCCGGCGGCAGCACCGGCCGTTGATGCAAGAAAATTTCGTCTACTGATAGTACCCATTGGATTCTCCTTCATTGCGGAGTAAGATCACGGCCGGTCACCAACACAACAACCAGGTTCCGTTGAAGCCTCAGATTCCAATTTGAAGCATAAATAATGGAAAGATGAAAAATTTGTGGTTTTCATTGTTATATTATCCCTATGATGGAAAATGAACGCAATCCCGGGAGATCCGGACGTACTGCGCAGATAATCGCGAATACGATTCGAAATTCCATACAACATTCCAGTGAAACGGCGTTTCGGCTCGAAACTGCAGTTGAAATGTCGCGTCGGTTGCAGGTTTCCGCCAAAACCGTTCTGAAAGCCCTTTCTATACTGAGAGATGAGGGGCTTGTAGATTATGGGCGTGGAAAAGCCATATGGGTAGTTCCAACGAAAAAGTCGGCATCTTTCGAAAGCAACGATTCTGCCGAACCACGACGCAAGATCGGATTCATCAAAAACGATCACTCCAGCTCTTCGGAGCGCCTGGCCCTCGCATTGGCACACAGGATCGAAAACGGGGAGATGACCGAAGGTGAGTATCTGCCGAAGGTTACGGCGGTAACGAAATCCTACAGAGTAAGTGCGGCAACTGTACTTGCGGCTTACTCCGGCCTTCTCGAGCAGGGGTTGGCGCATCGAAAGGGACGTGCATACGTGGTGGGACGGCCTCGTGCGGCGCGGATCAGGGTGAGGAACAGGCAGTCTGTTATACTTATCGTGCAGCTGGAAGCGCATATATGGCGCGAATTGTGGAATGAGCCCTGGACTCGGCCGTTTATAGAAGCGTTCATGTCGCAAGCTTCCGTGCACGGTATGCAAACGCAACCGGTTTTAGCGACGGTACAGTCCAAGCCGGAGAATCCATTCGGGATACCGTCGGGCATCACTGAGATTGAGCATACGATCCATCAACTGGGAGATCGGTACATGGGTACGTTGCTCCTGGGGGTGAATCTCCCGTTTGAGCAGAAAACCGGGATGGATATCAGCCGGTGGGTCACACGATTGAGTCGATTTCGCAGGCCGGTTGTATGGTACGACCATGTAAATGCCGCCGGTCCTGATTCACCCTACCCGGCGGTTCACCTGCTTCCGCGAATTCGGGCAAACAAAAGAGCCTGGGCGGTATTCAGTCGCTGTCATCCCGATGAACGAATCGTGCTCCGCCATACGTTGCGCCTTCTGCAGGAATACGGGCATCATTGTATGGCGTACCCCTGTGCGCTTTCCCATTTGCAAGAAGCAGAATCATGGCGTTTGATGCGCATTACGATACTAAAGGAGCTAATACGGGACGAATGCTCGGATATGGTCGAAGTTGACGAGCGGGACGTTGTGCCGGAGGCAATGCCGGATGGAGATGAGACGCTGGAAGATATCGTAAGTCGGTTCTGTCGACCGTCTCACCCTTACGCCGACAGAATTCTATCTCATCTGCATAAGATAGGACCGGACATACGCCTTGCGGACGCATCGGCCGAAATCAGGAAGTTCATCCATACCGCCCGACTTCTGGTACCGTTTCTGAGACGAAAGGACATCACGGCGATCATCGCCCCGAATGATGCCGCGGCCTTTGAGTTCTATCGATGGCTTGCGGCTATTGAGGTAAAAATCCCCGAAGAGATCTCACTGGTATCTTTCGACAACAGGCCCGATCTCACCTATCCCTATCAGATTTCTTCCATATCATTCGGCATGGACTACCTGGGCTATCAGGCGTTTCATCGAATTCTCGGGGACTCATCTGTGCGGGGAAAAGCGATTCCCGGGTTTGTTTCGTACAATCATCAGGCGAGCATTGGACCGCCGGTCTCTAAGGCAACATCGTCGTAAGGCGCGGATCCGTTGCGAGGAGCACCCGCTGACTTCGCGTTGTATCCCCACGGTCCGCACACAAAGAAATCCCTTGCAGTACTCTTGAGCACTATTTCTCTTCCAGTAGAGTAGACATGCGTTGAGACGCCCGACTCAAAGTGAACGATTTCCTCGGAAGACATAATCCAGAACTTATCGTCGCCTCCGGGAAAGCACCACGAAGCATCTACGATCGGAAGATCCGTGAGCATAAGAATAGCTACCCTTATAGGTATCTTCATGAATTCCTCCATCCCGCAGGTGAGCCCAATACGATTACGAGTCGGTGACGCCGGTCTTCAAATAAGCCGGTGACAAGTAACACCGACTTCCCGTTCCCCGGACTCGCCCGGAGTCTGCACTGTTTGCAGAAGGGCCGGTGCACGGGGACGGCACCGGCCGGTTTGTGAGGATTGCTCTATGGCGTGACGATCATCTTCGATACTATGCCATGGTTTTCAGAGTGCGAACGAATGAGGTAAGAACCGGAAGTCGCGGTTGTGGAATTCCAGCGTGCTGTCCCCTCTGAGTTCGGGTGCAGGATTGCAACAATTCTGCCGGTCGCATCGAATATGTGCATGACCGAAAAATGTTCCGTCTGGAAGTTCGGTGACCGAATCCGGATTTGCCGGCTGCGGTGCTCAAGCAATCCAGAATTACTCTTCCCCCGCAACCACCTCTCGGGCACAGCCTTTGCATCATTCACTGGTAGGGTGTGGGTTATCGGTTTATTCGTTCAGGAGGGCCGGCATGGGATATTCGGATGAGGAGCGGAAGCAGATTCGTGATGATTTCTACGCATGGACCAATATGGCGCCCGGAGAACTGCACGAGTGGCTGAAGACCGATCAGTCGCGGGCTGTCGGAGACAAGAGCCACAGTAAGGAAAGCACCGGTCATGCCGGCGGGAGGCGAATACTCGCATTGAAACGTAAGAAGAAACACGAGCTTGAAGACGACGACTACGGCCACATGCGGAAAGTTGTCAACTATGTCAAGCGGCACACCGCCCAGAGACCGTCGGGAGACGTGGAAGATACCGCCTGGCGGTACAGTCTTATGAACTTGGGATATGATCCGATCAAGGAGGATCACCATGCAAAAGTACGATAAACCTGAATTGCGTGAGCGCCTGAAAAAAGACATACAGAACTCGGACAAAGGTGGCCGTCCGGGCCAATGGAGTGCCAGAAAAGCGCAACTTCTGGCACATGAGTATAAAAATGAAGGCGGCGGCTATATCGGCGGCAAGGACAAGCGGGCCGAACACCTTGACAAATGGACCGATCAAGAATGGCAGACGAAAGAAGGGTCGGGACAAGCCGAAACCGAGAAGGGGATGAAACGTTACCTCCCTAAAGGTGCCTGGGAACTGCTGTCGGATGAGCAGAAGCAGCAGACGGATCGAAAAAAGCGTAAATCCGGTAAACAGTACATTTCGAATACTCCCGCCGCCCGGGCCGCCCGCGCCTATGTGGATCATCAGGACCCCACACTGCTGGGTGAGGATCAACTTCAGCGCTTATCCCGAAATGATCTTCAGTCCCTTGCCCGTGCCTATGATATCCACGGCCGAAGCCATATGAAAAAGGATCAACTCGCTCATGTTCTGCATTACGGTTTTTCCCGGGCGAATACGGGGATGAAGAAAGGAGAGCTGCGGAAACGGGCTGAAAAGGTCGGGGTGAATGCCTCGCAATCCAAAGAGCGACTTATTCACGATATTGTGCGGGTCTCACAGGATCTGAAATGACCATTAACCGGTAAGACCCGGCTCGTTCCGGAAACTCTTGTAAACAAGAGGACGCCGTCTATTTCTGTTCATCAATGAAAGCCTGAGTGAACTTACCGATTTGTTGTATTGTGGCAGCCTCTTCGGGCCTTCCCTGGGACAAAGCTTTCTTCTCCATGCAGCCAAATACGGAAGACAGGAATTCTCTCTCCTTGAGTCGACCAGCTCTTCTTCTGGAACCGATATCATAGGACGCATCAAACGAGGAGGCGTAGCAATCCTTGAACAGGCCGTCGTACCATTCACTGTTCTCCGAGTATCCGGGCATCTTTTCCAGCAGAAGTTCCATGCCTTCTTCCACTGCAGAGCCGGCTCTTGTCTTGTTGAAATGCTTCACCCCAAAGAAAACCGCAAGAGCAAGCGCAATGACGCCGGCCTTTCGTACAATCCCGTTTAGCTTCATCCCGGCTGCAGGCGATTTTTCATCATCAGAAGAGAATTGTGCCGCCATTCTGTTGTAGCAGTCCGGACACAGTGGATTTTCATCAGTGCCTCGGTTGTTGTCGGAAATGGAGCTGCCGCATTCGACGCATTTCATGGAGACCTCCTGAGAAAATGTTAGTGGCTTGATATCTGCCGATTACCGCCCAATGGTTCATTATGCCGGGCAGAAGAGATGTTTTAATACCTAAATTGAGCGATTGTTATCGCAAAAAGAAAGCCCTTTCGGCCTGAAATG
>CAZEMW010000280.1:0-5662 GCA_964513105.1 uncultured Fibrobacterota bacterium | reverse complement strand
ATGAACGGGGGGTTTTCGGAGAGGCACTGGTTAATCCGTCCGTGGCTGATCGCGAAGAATCATTCGCCAAATGGACTTACCCCCCTTGGCAAACCCGGTCGCGGCGCCGGTGAGTGTGCCGGTCAGTTTCGTTCTTGCCGCCGTGACCAGCGCCGGAGCCAGCTTCCTGGTGAGGTCCCCACCGATAGTCACCAGCATTTTTGCGGCTTCGGCACTTGCAAGGCGGCGCATGGCGCCTTTTTTCTCTACGACCAGAGATCCGGAGTAACGCTTGGCTATCATTCCGACTCGTAGCGTTAGGAAGGCGTTTGCACTGCCGGAGAGCACCGATCCGGCAAAGAGCCCTGTCACCTGTTGAATACCGGGAATTGAGCCGACAGCTCCCCCCAGGGCGCCCTCAACCATATTGCCCGCAATTTCGGATATGTCGATGTCCTCGATCTCACTGGTCAGAAAGGCTGTTGCCGCCACATTTGCGTACAGGTGCAGCATATCACGGAATGTCGGCCGCTGGTAGTAGATGTGAGATATTCGCCAGATCATGTGCGATTGCGTGGAAAGAACCAGCAGTGAATCCAGGCTTCCACTTTGAGATATTGCCGTACTCAAAAACACGGCCGAAGCCGCTTCCTTGATTACCCCTTCGGCCTTACCGTTCAGTACCGTGAGAGCCATTTCTATTTCCACGGCATCATTGAGGGGCATTTCCTTCACGTGTCGATTGGCTGAGAGTCGCCGACGGAGTGTTTTGAGATGTGCGTCGAAAGCCGGCCCCTCCGAAGATTTCGGAGGGGTGATGGGGCGGGGGAGTCGCAGATACAACACAACTGGAACTCCCGCGAGAACCGTATAGAGCGCGATGAGAAACCAGAGCACAACCGTGCCGAATTGAGGACTTATGTGAGAGGCAAGGCTCACAACCTGCTCGGTCTGATTGATCATGAATAGAACAAAGCCGAATCCGAACAGAAGGGCCAGGCAGGCGATGATCGTTTTCAGTGTTCTACTCATGGGTACATCCTGCTCCGGGTTAAGGGAACGAACCACGGTAACAAAGATAGCTATCGCAGATCTCGAATGGGAATACGAAGCGCGGCGGGAACTATTCTAAAGAGTGGCCCGTTGGAATTCCCAACTTCCTTGGTGTAATTCTCCCGGCGCCATTTCGTATATTGATCTTCACAAACCTGATTCTTTCATCACCGGCGGTCCCACCGCCGGACACCGTCCAGAAAAGGAGACCTGCAAAATGCCGCCTTCAGACGTAATTCACCAAACCCTCAAGCATGTTTTCGGATTCGACTCCTTTCGACCCGACCAGGAGTCTATCGTCCGGGCAACCCTTTCCGGCAAAGACTGTTTCACGGTCATGCCCACCGGCGGGGGGAAGTCGCTTTGCTACCAGCTTCCCGCTCGAATCATGGACGGAACCTGCGTGGTGGTCAGTCCTCTCATTTCGCTCATGAAAGATCAGGTGGATGCCGCTACGGCAATGGGACTTCGGGCCGCATCCATCAACTCCTCTCAACCCGACCGGGAGCGAGCCGGTGCGCTTCGGGATCTGGAAGACGGCACGCTGGATCTGGTCTACGTGTCACCCGAACGGTTTTCGATGGAGAGCTTTCTTGGCTGTCTTGAACGTGCGTTGATAAGCTTTTTTGCCATTGATGAAGCCCACTGCATATCGGAATGGGGTCACAACTTCAGACCGGACTACCTTTCTCTGTCCGAAATAGTCCGACAGTTTCCATCGACCCCGGTATCTGCCTTTACCGCTACGGCCACGCGGACCGTGCAGCAGGATATTATCGGGCGTCTCAAATTGCGGGAGCCGCATGTCGTACGCGCTTCTTTCAATCGGCCAAACCTTAGCTACGAAGTGATTCCCAAGCAGGATGTCGAGTCGCAGATTCTCGAGTTTATCGAACGGCATAAAGGTCTGTCGGGCATTGTCTATCGTACGACAAGAAACAGCGTCGACGAAACCGCGGCCCTACTTGCCGAAGAAGGAATATCGGTCCTTCCGTACCATGCCGGACTTAGCGACGAAGAGCGTCTGCGAAATCAGGAACGTTTCGATCGGGATGAAGTCGATGTGGTAGTCGCAACAATCGCATTCGGCATGGGAATCGATAAGCCGAATGTGCGATATGTAGTCCATGGGGATCTGCCAAAGAACATGGAAAGCTACTATCAGGAAACCGGTCGCGCAGGAAGAGACGGCGATCCGTCACAGTGCGTGCTCTTTTTCGGTAGAGGCGACATACCAAAAATCAGATATTTCATCAATCAGGTCGATGATACATCCGAACAGGATCGCTTGCATCGGTCTCTCAACGACATGATAGCCTATGCGGGAAACATCCAGATCTGCCGACGGCGAAGGATCCTGGGGTATTTTGGGGAAACATGGAATGAGGAGAACTGCGGCGGCTGTGATGTGTGCAACAACCCGTCGGAAAAAGTGGACGCGACGGTGGATGCCCAGAAAGTTCTTTCGGCTATCGTTCGCACGGGTAGTCGGTTCGGGGCCGCCCACATTGTAGACATCGTAACCGGGGCCGATACCAAACGTATTCGCGGTTTCGGACACAATGCATTGCCCACCTATGCGGCGGGCTCCGACAAGCCGAAGAAATACTGGAGAGAAATAATCGATCATCTGCTCTCTCACGAGGTGTTGAAACAAACCGACGGACAGTATCCTGTGCTGAATCTAAACGCTTCCGCTCGTCCTATCCTTCGTGGCGAGCAATCTTTCGAAATCGTAAAGCCGTATCAAATAGCTGAGCTGGAGGTTTCTTCGGCAGAAACTAAGGAAAACTACGATCCCGATCTATTCGAAAGACTTCGTGCTCTTCGAAGACAGTTTGCGACCGAACGGGGTGTTCCTCCGTACGTGATCTTTTCCGACAGAAGTCTGCGGGAAATGGCAAAAAAAATGCCGCGTACCGAAGAAATCATGCTTTCGGTTCACGGCGTCGGTGACGCAAAATACAATCAGTATGGTGCTGCATTTCAGAAGGAGATCCAATTCTTTGTCGATGCCAATCCCGAGAAAGCGCCCTCACCACAGTCGACGGAAGCTCTGTCGGCTCGAAAGAAGCGTGAGCATCGCGCGAGAAAACGTAAACCCAAACTTGGAGACACATACCTTGAGACACACCGGCTGCTGAGAGAAGGCAGATCCCTGGAGCAGATTGCTAAAGAGCGATCCCTGGCTGTGTCGACAATCGGAAGTCATGTCGAGCGACTCATTCAGGAGGGCAAAATTACGCAAATTGGGGATTTCGTGGATTCAGACGTCCGAGAACACATAGAGCACCTCCTGGATACCTGCAAATCAAACCTTCTTCGAGACATCGTTGAGGCCTCCGATCGCGAGATCACCTATGAAGACGTCCGTCTGGTGCGCGCTTGGCGAGAGGCTGTGGCAGCGGTCGAACAGGCATAGAAAAAAATGAAGAGCGGGCGACCTGCGTCGCCCGCTCTTCATCTATATAAGGGGTATCCGCGAAAAAAATGACGGGTTAAGGCCCGGCTCTGGGTTCAAATGCGCATTCTCCACCCTCGAACCCATCACCCCGGACCTCGAACCTTCAATATCGTACCGTGAACATAAACCCATAATACGGCATCACCACGTGCTGGTTGTTGTTATTGGCGTATGCCTCCGAAGCTTCATCGGGGGACTCAAATCCGAAGAATTCTCCGTATGACTGTGTCGCGTCGTTGCCGATTGGAACGAAGAACAGTGATACATCGAACCTGTTTTTGAAAACCGTTCCGATCTTCCCCATAAGCCCCGCGTGTCCACCGACCGCCAGATCATAGAAACCGCCCAGTCCGATCTTGCCCTGTACATCCCGGTCTTCTCCGCCTATGTAGAGGTTTGCGCTCAGTTCGGGAAAAGGAAGCAGACCGTAAAAGCAGAAGAGTCCCAGCTCCGCGCTCGTGTGTATCGGACTGGTGGGATTCATGAAATGACGTTCGTAGTAAACTGTTCCCACCGGTACCTTAAAATCTGCTGATGCAACCGGCAAGTCACTGACTACCGCGCCGAGTCCGGTTGCAAAGTGTCCCGAAGAGGGTTTGAGCTGAACATCCGCGGAAATAGTGGTGGCGGCAACTGCTCCAACTAAACCGACGAGGTTTCCGATTCGTTTAAGCATGGTACTCCTCCTTTTGAATGATTTAGAAACTGCGATTATAGGTAAGCCCGAACCCATCGAGTCCGACTTGTGTCTCAAGATTTCCCAGGGATGATTTCAGTTCTTCGAGACGGCGGTTATGTGCATTTGCTGCGTACACCGCGCCGACTACATCACCAATGGTAGCGACGGCGACGACTCCTCCGTAGACCCGAAATTTGGTTTCCCGGACCTCTCCACTCCGTGCACTCACGATCATACCGGCAATGCCGATCGCCTTTGCAAAGGTTATGAACATGCCGCTTCCATAATTTCGCGTGTAGAAAAAGCCACTGGTACCTGTCGACGGGCCTAACGTGGCGGCCAGGACGGGAGATTTTCGGTCTCGAACAGCCCATTCCAACTCGGTCAATCCGGAACGGGAGTAGCGCTCGTAATCGTATGATGAAAACCCGATGCGCTTCCAGCGATGCATGCGTTTTCTTTTTTCCAGTCGTTCGGCGGCGGAAAGCTCCCTGGTTTCGGGATAATCATAATCAAGATCCATCGAATCGAGGTGGAGCAGAGGGGACACCGGCTCCTTTGCTTGATCCGGTCCGCTCAGGTGCTCGGCCGACATTCGCGCCACATCCGGTAACTGTTCGGCCTGAACGCATCGTGCCGTATGACTTGCGGTTATCTCCGAGGACTCGACATCGATGATACGGGATTCGAGAAAGTACTCCTGCCCAAATCTGAGGAGTGTGCCGACGATAATCATCTCGACGTTGAGCAGCTTCCCGACTCGCACGGCTTCGGCATCCCGAATCATTCCGGACGTGGTCATTTTCTGTTCGGTGAGAATTTTATCGATATTTTCTCTGTCAAGTACGGTAAAATGTCCGGAGTTCACCAGTGTCGTGCGCAAGTACTGAGAGACGATTGACACCTCCAGTTCCGTCGTGTTCCGCCGCTCGATACCGATCAGTGCCACTCGAGCGGGGCTCCCACCGGATGTCTCGGCAAATGACAGAAATGAGAACACAAAGATCAGGATACCGGGGTACGATCCTGCGGATTTCGGTGCTGGTCCGGGTTTTCTCATAGGTGATTCTCCTGTTTCCGGTGTAGGCTCGAAGAGCATCGGTTTGGTTATGAAACTGTTTGCCGTGAGCCGCGGAGAATGCGATTAGCGTGCCGAATGCCTGAGTGGTCTAGTAAGGCATTGATTTGCAATGTCTTGCGTTGTTTTACCGGAAATCTACAAGGGAGTGCAAGAGTAGCGCTTCTGCAACCCATGTGAGGGTGTAGGTGCATTTGTGCTACCCTTGCCTAGTGCCTCGAGCGAGCGAGAAAGTGACTGGCGAGGCGTCACAAAGAGGCGTATCCGGTGAGATACGGCGATTTAGATACTGTAGCCGACGAGTCCGCGCAGGCGGGTTTGTCGGCGTATATAGTTCTTCTTAGCCGGCGCAGTTTGCCGGCTTAGTAGAACTAATGCCCTATGGGTACAGTATCTTATGCCGCAATAC
>CAZEMW010000279.1:2703-5663 GCA_964513105.1 uncultured Fibrobacterota bacterium | reverse complement strand
ACGGGTTAACGGTCTTCGGAAACCGGCTGCTTCGTAGTTTGCCTCCGCGGCCGGGACTTCAGTCCCTAATTCAGTGTTCGACCTTACTCTCGTACTCGTACTCAGCAAAGCTGTACTCGGGTTTTTTCGGGGTTCGGGGTTGCTTTTTGTCGAAAATCCAAGGTGCAAAATGTATTTCCGGGTCAGGCTTCGGGTTGCGTTTTGACGTTTCTGCAGTTTACTACTACCGTCATCTCACCTTTCGGGGGACGGGATTGGAATTGCTGCATGAGCTGTTGAGGGGTTCCCCTCATGAACTCTTCGTGCACTTTGGTCATTTCGCGCCCGATAACAACCGGCACATCACCCAGTACTTCGTTCATATCCCGCAACACTTTCAGGATCCGATGGGGAGATTCGAAAAAGACGATAGTGCGGTGATCGCCGATAAACGACGCCAACCGTTTTTTGCGTCCTCCGGATTTCGGCGGTAGGAAATTCTCAAAGATGTAGCGATCACAGGGAAGCCCACTGCATATCAATGCCGCATGCACTGCCGAAGGGCCGGGGATCGGGACTACCGTAATGCCCTGCCCGACAGCTTCACGAACGAGATAGAACGCCGGGTCGGCAATGCCCGGCGTTCCCGCATCGGTAATGAGGGCGAAACTGCGGCCATTGACAAGCTCGGATATGATTCCCTCGGTGATCCGCTCCTTGTTGAAATCGTGATAGGCTCTGACCGGTGTAGAAATCTCGAGCGAGGATAGAAAGCGTTTGGATACCCGGGTGTCTTCGGCAAGCACCACATCCACGACGTCCAGCGTTTCCCGGGCCCGAGGACTGATATCGGACCGATTGCCGATTGGGGTGGATATCAAATATAATCGGCCCATCAATACCCCTCCAACTTGGCTATTCGTATGATCTTCTGTGCCATTTCGTGCTCGTTGCTCACTTCAAGTTTTGCGTAATACGTTCCATTGGCGATTCGGTGACCACCGATTCGGGTTCGGCCGTTCCAGGCAATTTCCCGGTATCCTATTACCTTTTTCGACGACTGTTGCCAGATCACCCTTCCCCCGATGGTATAGACGGTTAATTTAACTTCGTCGGCGAGATCCGTCAAGAGAAACGCGAATCGGACCATTTCGATCCCTCCCCGATCATTGGTCTGCGCTTTAAACGGATTGGGATGGCAGGAAAAGAATCGGATGCGCAGTTCCTCTCCCGGCAGATACGCGAACTCCCGTTCACCGACGTTTCCCGACAGGTCTCGCGCTACGACCCGTAAGGTATCCATATCCCGTTCGGGAGGGGGATAGGCGCTCACTGCAATCGTCGAGGAGTCTTCCGCCTCGGTAACGTTCGAACATTCCGATTCGCCCAACAACCGACCGTTAAGGAATAGTTGTACCGACGCAGGATCCACCCCTGATTCATCCGCGATCAGGACGGTAAACGACTTGCCCTTGGCAACGTAATCCGGCACCGAGATCTCTCTTCCCCCAACATACGCTCGGATGTGCGGGGGGTTATTGTCGGCGGTTGCTCCCGGTGAAAGCCATTGTGTCCGAGAGGAGCGGTATGAAGCGATTCCGTTCTCCAGCGCGCAGTCGGCATATTTCCACCGACTGTCGGCAGTGTCGCGGACAAACACCGTCGTATTTAAGGTATCGGAGTTCGCCCCGGTCTTTGCCACGCTTTGCGCTTTAAGCCTGAAGCGCCACAAAACCGTGTCGGAGTCTTTCAAAGGCGGCCGAGAGTGCATCCGAAATTTCCTGATCCCCTCCGGATCAAGAGGTATCCATTTCGAATCTGAGTTTCGCAACGGTCTCTCCCGCGCAATACTCTCATCGATGAGAAAAAAACGACGAGCGGTGCTCAGCGTGTCCAACGGCCGCACCCAGGCCCCTCCCTGGAGCGAAACCACAGAATCCCCGCTATGCCGGACATCACCGTACGCCACATGAAATTCACCGTCTATTGCGTTATTTCCGGCATTCCACTCCTGCTCTTCATCGCCCGTAGTAATCCAGGCCCGGACCTTCACCTGCCCCATTGTGTCGGGGAGAGGAATTCGATATTGGTGCACAGCCCCGGGTTTCAGTTTCTCGGACACCCGTTGAGACAGGAATGCATCGCCGGCTCCCCCCCAGCCCAGAGCATAGGTGTATTGTCCCGCTGTTTCATTGCCGGTATTGGTTATTCTGAAAAGAGCGTTCAGGGAGTCATTGAACCATCCGAACTCAAGTTCCGGGCGATCGAACCCAAGGTCCGGCATGCCGTCAAGATGAAAAGCAGAGACCCCGGTTTCCCCGGTTTCCGACCGAAACTTGAGAAGAAGAGCCATTCCAGGATCGAAAAGGTTCTCATTCTTACCTATTACGATAGGACGTTGCGACAGACGTATCCCTCGAGCCGTATCTCCGATCATGGGGATGCCCGGGAAACGGCCAAAGTCGGGACTCCGGGCCGAGGGGTAATCAATCGTGTACAAACAATACACGGTTGATCTCAGCTCGGGGCCTTCGAAATTTTCGAGCCTCGCCTGAACCGTAACACTGTCTCCCGGAGTCGGCACCGCCGGATGGATTGACACCTCGTGGAGGAGTATCGTGTCTTTTGAAAACTGTGCTCTGCCACGAATTTCGGCGGAATCGCTCCACGCATATACCCGGACCACCCCATCCGCGGTGTGCATTCCCGACTTGAGGGGAACCCTGTGCGTTACGATGCCGTCGCGCACCGGAACCACTCCCTCATGCCAAGTCAACTCATTTCCCGTTACCCTCACCTTTGCCGAGCCCTCGATCACCGGATGAGTTTTTGCCAGAACAACGAGAGTGTCTGCTCCTCTCAGAATGTTCTTTTCCAATTGCACCGTGAGAGTATCGGGGGTGAGTGAAATCGGAAGAGCAGGATCTCCCAAAAGGTTGTATTGTCTGATAACCGGTAGCGCTTCTTCGCCATACTGAGCC
>CAZEMW010000279.1:0-2693 GCA_964513105.1 uncultured Fibrobacterota bacterium | reverse complement strand
GCCTGACCCGCATGGACAGCGTCTTCGTCCTGCATGACGACGTCGCGGCGGCGCGCGCCGCACCGTAGAACGCCGCCGCACCGTCGCGTCGATATCGATACATTTCTTCGCCCAGCGATTTGTACTCGAGGCTCTCAAACTGGCCGGTCAGGCAGGTGAAGCTGAACACAATCGGTAACCGTCCACCTCTTCCCCATTGTCCGTTGTGAAGCAGGTGGAAATCGGAATAGGAGAAAAAACGGCTGTCCGACCATATCAGGCCACCTCCGTGCCCGGCGAAATTGAGCACGTAGATTCCGGAGTTGATGTAGTCGGCCATCCTCCGGGAGGCCATGGCCGGAGAAACATAGAACCGAGATGCGGTATCGGCATCCATACGAACGACATTCATCCGGGATCCGATTATGTTTCGTGAAATCCGGTCGTTGAATCTGGTGAATGCCTCTTCCCATCCACCGGCGGTAAGAATATTGTCCCGCCAGTAGCCGGGCTGAGGATTTGAGATGTATGCCACAGTCTTGGAAACCATTGCCTCCATCTCCTCGGCCGATTGTGCCGGCATTCGTCCGACACGCAAATCCGGAAAATGGTCTTTACCCCATACCGTGGCAAAATAGCCGTCGTCGGCTGCCGGGCCCCATCCCGGAACATTGGATATATGCGTCGGGACAAACGTTCGCTCAGATGCCAGCTTGTACTGCCCGTGGGTTGCATCGCCGGCCAGAAGCAGGTACCGCGGCTTGTCGGAACCACTATTCTCAAACAGATACCTCAAAAAAAGCCGGATAGCCTCGGGATCCTGAATACCTCGGGAAAAGGTATTGTAAATATCGCGAATTGCAACCCGCTCAACGCGAAGTCCCCGTGATTCATGAAGTTTTTCAAGCGGCTCCAGCTCAGCCGTCATAGTATGAGGAGCTATCATCAGATAGTCGGCTCCGACAAGCTCGCGCCAGTCGGTACGTATGGTATCGAGCCTCACGGCGGAGGGACGACGGCGCAGCGAAACGGATTGAGCGATATACCGGGTGGGATACGATATGCTGTCCTGAACACGGAATGAATAGGTATTACGCGCGTCATCCAATTCCGGAATGACACCGGTAAACATTCGATACCCGCCGACATCCCAAACGTCAACATTTGACGAACTGAAGCCGGATACGACAAATTCAATTCGCGTATCAAGGTCTCTGGGATTTATGCGGAAATCAATTCTGTCATTATGCGCCTGGAAACCTCGGACACATGCGATCTCAATCCAGTTCAAATCCGCAAGATCCCGAAATCCGCGATCATCGCGGAGAAACGTCACTTGATTTCTCCCGTGGGCCAGGAAGGAAGCCGGAAACGGGGGGCTTTCGAAGATGTACTCCTCCTGTCCGTCCCAGACCGCTTCGAGGACGTCCGTCCCGGGCGAGCGCGAATTAATGAGAATACTGAAACGATGATCTTCAACCGTGCCCGGTATAGTTGTTCGTCCTCGAATTCCGATGCGAATTCGCGCCGAATCAAATACATCGTGGGACGGTGATGCCAGATTGAACTCAATTTCACTTTTTTCGGTCAACCCGATCGTTTGCCAGTAGTACGCATCATTCGAGTCGACCACTTCTGATTCGAAGGGAGGCAGCTCAAAACTGTAAATATCTCCCAGAAACGGAATGTACCGATCACGTTCGAAAAGAAGGGTATCCGCATATCGCCGAGCGCCGATATCGAGCGGTACCCGAGCATTCCCGGTATAGACCCGTTGGTTCTTGAGCGGCGCCCCGGAGACTTCGGCGATGCGTACCCCGGTACGATGTCCCCACGTTAACAGATACACATT
The DNA here is from genome assembly GCA_964513105.1 of uncultured Fibrobacterota bacterium. Classification (GTDB taxonomy): domain Bacteria; phylum Fibrobacterota; class Chitinivibrionia; order Chitinivibrionales; family CAYFVL01; genus CAYFVL01. The sequence goes on along the minus strand of CAZEMW010000279.1, from coordinate 862 downwards.
GTTGTTCGCGTATTGAGTCAGCCGTCCATTGGGTTCTTTGAGTCCTTCCGCGTAAAAAAGCAGGGAATCGGAATCGGTAAGGTATGGATTGTAGGCTTCGGACACATGCAGGGGGACCTCGACTCCCTTGCAGAACAACTGATAGGTGCTGGAGGACACCGCTTCTATGGGAACGCCCGCCCGGCGCAGGTCTTCCCCGCTAAGCGCGTAAATGCCGTCTTCGGAGACTTCCATCCGAACGGCCTGGGTGAATGGTATCGACGGCAATCGTCCGGATGAAGTCTTCTGCAGTGACGCTACGGAAGGCATACGCACGAGGCGTCCTTCCACCACGGGTTTGGCGCCGGCCCGATACACCGGACGATCATGAGACATAGACAGACGGGCATATACGGGGTCTTCTCGCGCGGCGACGGAGCGATATGAAACGTGTATCCATTGTACGAACGTCCCCTGAAAGGTGCCGCGAGTTCCCAGTCGTGCAGTTAGCTGAGCTCCGGAGAAGTCATCAACCACAATCGCAGGTATTGCATTCGGGGTTCCTGAAATCCCAAAGACCAACTCGCCCAAAGAGCCATGAGTCTGATTGGTCACCAGTAGATCCACCGAGATAGTCCGGTCATTGGATGCGACAACCCTGAGCCGTGAAGAGAAACCGGTGGATACGATGAATACCACCGGCAACAGCAATCGAAAAAGCCGATGAACCCTCCTAATAGTCGACATCAAAGGCCCCCACGGTAACGGAAGCAGGAAGTTTCGGGACCGGAGACACTACTACAACCTGTGCTTCCCACCAGTACCGTTCTCCTTCTGCAAAGACTGAGTCGGGGACGGTGCACCTTGTATGCTCAACATGTGA
>CAZEMW010000278.1:0-5667 GCA_964513105.1 uncultured Fibrobacterota bacterium | reverse complement strand
CCTCTACAGTGTCGCTGAACAGGATGGTCGCCCGACCGTTCGGGTCGGTCAAAACGCTTGTGTTGGAGAGCCAACCATCGGTTGTGCTCGCCGTTATCGGAATACCGGGCAGGAATTTCGTGGTGTCGTCGACTGTGTCCTGTCGCACCGCGGTCAAAGAAACGGCTACGGTGTCGCCCGGGGTGAGATAGCTCTTATCGGGACTGGCGTAGAGGTCCGGTTGTAGTGACGGGGCTCCCGCCGTTGTGATCTGAATCTCGAGCTCAGTCAGCTTCATGCTTCCGGCGGCTCGCAATCCGAGCTTGTAGTCGCCGATCAGGGTATCGGTGAACCGATAGATTGCCGTTCCAAGGCTGTCGGAGGCAATGCTGTCTGCGGTAACCCAGTTCTCAAAGAGCGGAGTCCATTTGAGAACGTATACCTTCGCATTTGAGAGCGGGAACAGTTCTGAAACACTGGTGTCTCTCATTACGAGAATAGAGACTATTGCGGTATCTCCCGGAGCGATACGGGACGGAGCGTCGGCGAGAACGTGTGCGTTGGGGTATGATATGCCAACCCCGGTGTTTGTGCCTTGTTCGTATTCTTCTTGAGTGTTGGGGGAGGCCACGGCCGGATTACCGAGATCGTCGGTTATCGTACAGAACAGGAATCCGCCGGCGAGGAGAAAGATCGTAAAATGCAGTCCGGCCCACGACATGTGTCTCACTCGGTACCTCCTTGGGTGACCGTTTTATCGGAAATTATTTGTTTACCGGTTTGCGGACAGGCGTCCGTCTTTGCATGAAAGATTCTCATGTTCGACTTGGAATAGTCTGAGTGTTGAAATCTATTCCTGCTGTTGGTCTCGGTTCACCGAAGTATCCCGCGGTTTCGGGCTGAGAACGGAACCGAGATACAAAACCGCCCCCAATATTCAGAAAACGGCATTTTAATGGTACATTCGAGAGGGAAGGGTGTAAAGTGGTATTTTACGGGAGGTGCTTTCCCCGGTGCTCGAAGTATAATGGAAACCTCCGCGAACGAATCGCAATTGATTGCGTAGCAAGAAGTTGTATATGATAAAGAGTAATCCCGTGGGCGGCTTTATGAAACCGTTTCTGTGCCTGCCCGGCGGCACGACGGCAACGGGAGCGGAATGTTTCGCTCACCCGCGAATTAAAGCGTCGGATCGGGGGCTCCGAGGTGCGCACTGCGCCTATTGGGAGTGTACCTATGCCTCGTAGAAGAAAATCGCCGGTTCGGGTGCGCAGTATTGCCGGGGATTCTTTTCTCTTCGCCGCCGGATTGCGTAAAGGTGACGAAATACTGGAAGTGAACGGCGAAATCGTTGAGGATGCTCTGGAATTTGGTTTTCTCACCGCCTGTGAATCGATCTGCATAGAGGTAGACCGTCGGGGAGTTCGGCATACGCTCAGCGCTGAACGGACTCCGGGAGCTTTCACCGGCGTGGAGTTCTACCCATTACCCCTTCGTCGATGCGGCAACAGGTGCGTTTTCTGCTTCGTGGATCAGCTCCCGGGGGGTATGCGAAAGAGTCTCTATATAAAAGACGAAGACCTTCGCCATTCGTTTATGAACGGCAACTATGTGACACTCTCAAACGCCGAGCCCGATGAGCTTGAGCGAATGGGGGAAATGGGTTTGTCTCCGCTTTTCATATCGGTGCATGCAACAAACACGACTGTCCGGAACCGTCTTCTCGGCAATCGTCATGCACCGGATATCCTGGATCAGCTCGAGTTTGGTATCGATTGCGGTATATGTTTTCATACCCAGATCGTGGTATGCCCGGGTATTAATGATGGAAAACTACTCGAGCAGAGCATTCGGGAACTGCTTGCGCTCGGCGAGAATATCCTTTCAATAGCGGTGGTGCCGGTTGGATTGACCCGTCACAGGAAAACTCCGCTCACGCCGGTAAACTCATCCTCGGCGCGCGAGATTATTGAGCTGGTCGATCGATTGGGAGAGCTCGACAAGAGCACATTGGGCCGGCGGAGGGTGTTTTCGGCGGACGAGCTTTATCTCCGTGCAAATCTCGCGATACCGCCGAGCACGTACTACGAGGACTTCCCTCAGATAGAAAACGGGGTGGGCCTGATACGTACGGCGCGAATGGAGTGGGAGCGCCTCAGGCGTCGGCAGATGAATTCGTCACGGGTGACGGGGGTGGGGGAGAAACGGCGTGTGCTGCTGTTGACCGGAGTCAGTGCCGCCCCTTTTTTGGGCCGCTTGTCGGCATCCATACAGAAGACAATGCCAAATCTCAATATTTCCGTTCATACCGTAGTAAACCGGTTTTTCGGGAATACCGTAACGGTGGCGGGACTGCTGACGGCTTCGGACATGATGCATGCGAGCAAACAGTACGGTAAGTCGTTTGACCTGATGGTTATTCCCGGCGAGGCTTTGAACTATCGTGGGGTTACTCTCGACGGGTACAGCCTTGAGCGCATGAACAGAATTGTAGGAAAACGAGTGGTAGCGCCTCGCTCTATTGAGGAGATGGTTCGGTGCTTCTGTGAATAGAAGATGTCGGCCTTGATGACGGTATCCCGAGCTGTTTTTCGGTCGACTCAAATCGACCGGTGGGGAGGTGACCTGATTCCAGAACCAGGATCCAGGAGTGTTTTTTGACGGACGGTAACAACGGTATTCGGCTGAACAGATATCTGGCGCAATGTGGTCTCGGCTCCCGTCGGGAGTGCGATCGGATCATTGCAGCCGGGAGAGTATATGTAAATGGTGAGAAAGTGACTGAGCTCGGCACGAAGGTTACCCCGGGGAATGATGTGGTCGAGCACGCAGGACAAACGATAGCCCGTGTACGTGGGCCGGAGTACTATGCCTATCACAAATCGCGTGGATCCGTAGTCACGGCAAAGGACCCGGAGGGCAGAAAAACGATTTACGATGCGCTTGAGGATGCAGGCCTCTCTGCATCCCATCTTCGGTATGTGGGACGGCTCGACAGAAACTCCGAGGGTCTTCTTCTTTTGACTAATGACGGGGACCTGGTGCATGCATTGACTCATCCCCGGTTTCACATTAAGAAAGTGTACCGGGTTCGGGTGGACCGTTTGCTTGCCGCCGATGATATGGAACGGATGGTACGAGACGGGGTCGAGTCAGACGGTCTGGTTCTTCGAGCCGGGGCGATTCGGGCTGTTCAGAATGACGGACCGGACAATGAACACTGGTACGAAGTAGACTTGTATGAAGGGAAGAATCGTCAGATTCGTAGAATGTTCGAGGGCCTTAACTATAAGGTACTGCGCCTTCGGCGCACTCAGTTTGGGGTTATTAAACTACGAGGACTTCGTCGCGGAGCCTTCCGTCCGTTGATGGAGCGTGAGGTGAAGGGCCTGAAGAATCTGGGATACCCTAAGAAGTAGGTTCCAAAACTCCCGAATAGGGACACCGGTTCCCGATTTCAATCGGGAAGCTGCCCTTTTTCGGCCCTAATCGACGGGTTCATCTTCCCGAAGTTAGTTCGGGACTCGAAGGACGGGATGTTTTCGGACAGACACTGAGCCGGCATAGGTGGATACCTCGGCTTCGCTCGGTAACCGGCTCAAAGATCAAAGATCAAACATATAATACCTTTGTCTTACAAATAATACGCCAAAACCTGTGCTGCGTTGCACTGCGGCGCGCTGAGCTTGCCGAAGTGAGCTTGCGTTGTGCTGAGCTTGCCGAAGTGCCGAAGTGAGTCCCGATCACACATCGGGAAAGTGAGTCCCGATCATACATCGGGAAAGTGAAGCGTGGATTTGTCAGACAAACACTAACTATAAGCGAAAACATATCCCTGCAAGGAGGATGCTTTGACAACGTACGAATTGGATGTTGACGGTCGATCGGCACAGGGGTATGTGATTCCTCTGGGACCCTGTAATCTTGTATTCGCAAAGACTGAAGCCGGAATGGTGGGGTGCGGGGCCGTTGACGTGGTCGCGCTGGACGGATTTGCATATCCCGCGGTGAAGGTGAAATCGACGGACGGGACCTCCATTCGAACAATCGACGATCTTCTTCGCGCGCAGGTATCCGTCATAAATGAAACCGCGCGGAAAAAGGGCGTGACCGAATCTATGTCGGGACGCGAAGCTCTGACCTTGTTTTGAGCCGGGGCGAAACAGGGCCGTGAGCATCCCCATTTCGGGTAACCTCGATATCGAGGCCGTCTACCCCCCCCGCTTACTGCGGGAGGGCGGAGCAACCATACGGTCCAGTATGTTCGGAATAGTGGCTTGGCTAGGCCGGAGTGGGCTCGGCAATCCCGAGTTCCCTGTGCAGGTGGGAAAGAAGTTCTATTTCACATTTCCGAATGAATTGCAGTTTCTGTTCCCGCTCGGACGTGCCGTTTCGCTGTACGTAGTGTGATCTGCATTCTCTGATTGTGTCTTGTACGACATGGGGCGGCAGCGTCGTGGAAAAGAAGCTTATCAGGTCCTTTTCACACGCGAATGAATAGGTCTCTTTCCGTCGGTCGTTATACAACTGTACCGACAACGGACGACTCGTAACTCTCTCCGTACGTGCATCCCCGGTGTGGGTATACTCGTTCTCCAACTTCGACATGAAACCCTTTCGTTCTGTTCGGCGTGCCCGATTCTCGGGAGAAGCCGACTGTTCTTTTGCTTTGAATTACCTATCCCCGGCGCAGGATACCCAGGTATTCCGAGTTATTCGCTTCGGAATACGGTAGACGGCCACCGGGTGAGATAATGAGAGACACCCTCCCTGCACGGAGTGGGCGTTCGGGGGATCGTAGGAAAAGACTAATAGTATTCGAATATACTATTGTGTATAGAACATGGGGGCTGTTGCATGCCGGCAATACGGTAAAAAACAACATTTTTCCGATTGCTGGGAATGAGAGCGGTAGGTAAACCGGCGGGGAAGGGATGCACCCGACAGGCTCCGCAACCGGATAAAGGGTCAGACTTCGGCGCCATTCACTTCAGGAAGCGGAGCATCCGAATCCGTCGATACCTGTAGATGTTTGTCAGGGTAAAACAAGCGAATTCTCGGTTCTGGTGCCTCCGTCGGCATATAAATATCTAATGTGCACCATGCCTGGAGCAAGTCTATCGGTAGTAGTGAGTATTCCGGGGCGAATCGAGGAGAATCGTGCGATAGTACGTCCGCGAGCGTCATACACGATGATTGCTCTAAGGTGACGAGCCGCCGGACGATCCAGATGGAATCGGAGACCGTTTTGTTTCGGAGAAATTCGGATGGTTTCGGGGTGGGGGCCGCGGTGGACGGCAACCGTAGCTCCACCGTAGTATCGGAACCAGACGGCACGTTCTCCCAGCGACACCCGGACGTATCCCTCACCGGGGTTGTTTTCGGTTGTGTACACTGTATCGTTCCAGCGGCACGAAGAGCATATCAGATCCTGCTCGGCAATGCGTGCCGGGGCGGACACACGAATTGTTTCATCAAAGGACAGGGTAAGCGTATCTCCCGCCAGCCTGGCTTCACCCGGCGTACAAGAGGTATTCGGCGCACGATCGAGCAGCGTACCTTCATTGTCCTCGAGCAGCAGGATGGAATCATCCGAGTGCTCTTGATACCAAACCACCTCCGGAACGGAGTTATTGCCGTCGGGGTCGGTAAGTATGAAACGGAAGGTTGCCGGGGATGGAGGTAATG
>CAZEMW010000277.1:0-5671 GCA_964513105.1 uncultured Fibrobacterota bacterium | reverse complement strand
CACTCATCCGTACCCCATCATACACCGGTTCCCCTCTCAGTTACGGCTTTGCCAAACCGCCCTCCCTCGAGTTTCGCGACGGTGGGCAGTTTTTTTTCCGATGAGACGGGAGTCTTTTCAGCCTTACTCCCCTCATTTCCTAAGCCATACTACTTAGCTTTTCGCATACGATCATGCGATCATCCCCGGACCGCATCTTCTCTCCTCTCCAGCCGAGCTCGAAAGACCCTGCATTTGCCGTTTAAACGAGTTAGTTGCCCACCATTTTCGAGCCGGCATAGGCCTTGCAACCTTACTGGAACATAACACCCTGAGCGGCAGTGCCGAATAATCGGGCTTCGGGACTCATCGGATCCATCTCGAAATACAGTGTCAATCAGGGCATCCTCTTTGTACACAGACATAGCGACCGACAAAGACCTGTGTCTGTCGAACAATGAGTTCTTTACCAGGAGGTATGCTATGAATGTTTCACATAGACGACGGAGACTATGCTCGCAGGGGGAACGCGGGTCGAACAGTGTAACAATACTACTACTCACAACTCTTCTATTCACCATTTCACCGGCGGCGTCCACGGCCTCAGCGCCCGGGGACCTGCCGACGATTCACAGTACACGCCCGACAGGATCCGGGAGTCGAGGGAGTGCGAAAGAGCATTGGTTCGGCGGCCTGATGGGGAGCCTCATGGAATTTCGACTCAACGTCCTTTACGCCCCGGATAACGAACTGCCCTGGATGAAAACCTCGCACGGATCAAATGAATATGTGCTTTCATCCACCTACGAGATCTATGACGAGGGCGAACGATTTCACTGGTATGTGGAACTCACGCATCCCGGCGACAAAACGTGGGCCAGAACTCTCGAGGGGAGTGCGAAGGCACAAGACATTGCGAAAACAGTTGATACGTGGGTTACATGGGCACTTCAGCAGGTAAAAGCCGACGTTCCGGAGCGCCTGGAGCGGTTCTTTTCCCTATCCCCTTTCACCTACAAGCCATTTGAAGTCCGTCGCACCGGAGAACTTGCGGTTCAGGCCGCGGGATCTCCGCCCCCGGATCCGTTCAAGCTCGAAAGGGAATTTCGGGATCTTATCGAATCCGACGGTCGGAATCTTCTTGCACAATACATACTTGCAAATGCGCTCTACCGCGCCGACGCCTACTCGGGCGCCGCATCGATCTATGCCGATCTGGTGTCGGTCATCCCGGAGTATCAGAGCATTCACGCGGCTCTGGTCGGCGCGCTTCTTGGAAGCGGTCGATACTCCGAGGCCGTGGAAGCTGCGGCATCGGCTGAAAGCCGTGGAATGGCCTCCCCAAGACTCCTTACCGACGGAGCCCGGGCCCTGATCGCTTTGGGACGACACAATCGCGCAGAGCGCGCACTCAAAAGAGTGCTGAAAATTCAGCCGAACAATGTCCATGCACTACGCTATCTCGCCGAGAGGAGCAACCGAAGGGGAGATCACCAACAGGCATTGCGCTATGCCGAGAAGGCGATCCGTATGGACTCAAAGGATGCGCAGGCATGGCTGGAGAAAGGTAAGGCGCTCACGTCAATGGGAATGGCGGACAAGGCGACGGCTCCTCTAAAAAAAGCATTGTCTCTACGTGAAGGTAGTGTCGACATACATCGTGCTCTTGCCGAAAACTACCTTCAACAGGATCGGCCGAAATCGGCGGCACGGCACTATGAGGAAGTTCTCGCCGGTCGTCCCGACGACTACTCGGCACACATCAATCGAATTCAGTCTTTGATCCTGGCGCGGAAAACGAAAGATGCCGCCGAAGCGCTTACCTGGACGGAGTCCTATTTCTCCGATCAGGATTCCCTTCGCAAAGGGCTCGGCATGGTGGCGTTGGAAATGGGAGACACACTTACGGCAATGAATCATCTTGAAGGATACATACACGGCGGTGGAGGGATGTCCGACCCTGAAGCGCTAACGATAGTCGGCGATATACACATGACACGAAGCAATACTCAGAAAGCGTTTTTCGCCTACAACCATGCGCTTTCCGCAGCTACCGATAAGAGCCGTGTTCGTCGAAGAATTGCCGCGATGTACCTTCGAATGAACAAGTATGGAGCGGCCGTTCCCTTCCTTGAAAAGGTGCTTGACGATCGTCCGGACGATGCCGAAGCGCGGGTTATGATTGGTACCGCACTTTGGGAAACGGGCCGCCGGCCTGATGCACTCGAGCACTATCTGGCTGCACGGGAGCTGGGAACCACGAACGCGACGATACTGGAGAGAATAGGGCTGATCTATTTCACAAAAGGGGATTATAGTGCGGCGAAAAAGGAATTCAAGCGGCTTCTGAGTCTGGATGGTGAGTCGGCGGTTGCACGGTATCGCCTTGCGGCAATTGAACTGTCACGAGGTCGGGTCGACCGCGCCGAAGATCACCTCAAGAAAGCCGATTACGAAGACACTTTGAGCGCGGATGATTATTACGTTGTGGCCAAAGGTTTTGAAGATCACGACCGTATTCTGCAGGCGGTATTCATGTACGAAAAAGCACACGAGCTGAACGATACCGATCGGGAGACAATTGCCGGACTCGCACGAACCTATGAAATCGTTGAGCGTACGTCCGACGCCGCCGACAGCTATCTTCGATTGTACGAAGTGTCTTCACGAAAAGAAGGGGCGGCACTGATAAAGGCCGGTGAACTTTACGAAAAAACAGGTGAGAAAGACAAGGCCCGACTTGCGTACCGCCTGTATGTCGACGGGAGGTTCGGAGAGCGCGATATCCGATTCAGACTGGCACGTCTGGAGCGCGATCTGGGGAATCAGGAAGCAGTCGTGAAGCTACTGAGCGGACTTACCGAAGATGCGTTCCGAAGCCCCGATGAACGTCGAATTCTGGCAGATGCCTATTTCAAAACGGAGCAGTATGACCGGGCCATTCCGCTGTATGACCGGGCCATTGACGAGGGCCTGAATGACGATGTCGCGCGGGAACGCCTCGCATTGTCCTACAAACACGTGGAGGACTATCATTCGGCGTCTCGGGCTTACTGGTGGCTTGTTCGCTACGGAAGAGTCCAAAGCCGGAGCCGGTGGGCCTATGAGCTGGCACGTACATACGAACACCAGGACAGACCGAAACAAGCCGTTCGCCAGTACCTGACAAACATCTCGATCTACCCCGACAACACCTGGAACTATGACCGGCTTTCCTACATTCACATGAAGAACCGGGATTTCGAAAGGGCCCGCCGAATTCTCGAAAAGGCGGTCAAGGTCGAGAATGTTCCGGACACGTTACTGCGTCGTCTCGGTGACGTTTGCAGCCGTCAAAGAGATCGACACATGGCCTCCAGGTACTACCGAGAGTACCTGGAAAAAAAGCCGAACGACGTAGTGGTCTGGCTGAACCTGGGCGCTCTTCACAAACAGCGGGCACTACATACCCGTGCGGCCGAAGCATTTCGCCGAGCGTCGGAGCTTCGTCCCAACGATGCCGGTATTCTCGCATCATTGGGAAAATCCTTGGCAGATGCCGGTGAAGTGGAGGAAGCCGCCGGCCACCTCGAGAAAGCATATCGAATTGATTCGACCAGAAGCACGATTATCGACGATCTCGTACGTGTATATCGTCGAGCAAACGACCGCGACCAGCTCGTCGTCTGGTTACGCAAGTCGCTTTCACGTGACCCCGAAAACTTTGATCGACGGGAAGAATTGGGGAAAACGCTCTTGTCGATCGGGCATACCAAACAGGGAGTTGCGGCACTCGAGGAGGCATTGTCACAGCAGGAGTCTATTGACCTCCGGTTATATCTATCGAAGCTCTACAAAGATCAAGGTGCGACGGACAACGCAAGGACGCACCTCCGTGCGGTGTTGAAAAACGCTCCGGAAAATGCCGAAGCTCTGTATTCTCTGGCGGAGTATAAGTTGGCGGACAACGACACCACCGAAGCAATCAGCCTGCTCAGCCGAGCGATTCAGTCGACACCCAACTACGGCAGGGCGCTCAAAGCATACGCAACGATTCTTACCGCGCAGGGAAAACCCGAGCAGGCGTATGAGGCGGCAAAGGTGCTGGTGGAAGAAAGCCGCTATGATCTCGAAGGACTTGCACTGTATACCGAAGTCGCCTATGAGACCGGCAAGAAGGACGAAGCACTAAATGCGGCTCTTCGGGTGCTCAAGACTGATTCGAATCACACCCTGTCACTACGGATCGCCGGCATTCTTCAAACCGAGAATGGCGTGTACGACGAGGCCGAAATGTTCCTGAACAAGGCCATTCTAAAGGAAAAGGGGTGCATCGAATGCTACCGATCTCTGGGAGTGGTCTACCGTGAGAAGCTCGAATATGCCGAAGCTGTTACGCATTTCAAGAGGGTTGACGAGTTGGCCGGGTTTGATGCCGATGCCCTGATGCAGGTTGCGAAGGGCTACGAACGCCTGGGAAAAAGTGCCGACGCGTTTCGCACGATCCGGAAGCTTGTCGACGGTGCTCCCGACCATCCGGAAGCCCTGTTTCGACTCGGTCGGCTGCAGCTTGATGCCGGTCTTGCGGATGACGCGCAGAAGACGGTCGACAAGCTGCGCAGGGTATCTAAAGTCAACCCTTGGATACACCTTATGGAAGGGGTTTTGTACGAATCGCAACAGCAGTTCGAAAAAGCGCTTATATCCTATGGTGTTGCTCTCAAGCTGGCCCCCGAGCTTCCGGAAGCCTATGTTGGGGCCGGACGGGTTGCGCTGGCGCGCAAGGACTTCGCACGGGCCATCAAAAACCTGGGAGAAGCTATACAGCGTGAGCCCTACGATCCCCGGATAATGGTTTTGCTTGCCGATGCAGGTGCCGGAGCAGGTGATACGGCGGCGGCCGAACAAATTTATCGCGAGGTCCTGGACGAGCATCCGGAGGTGGGTACTCCCTACTTGCGACTTGCCGAGTACCGAAGTCGCCGGAATCTTCATGACGAAGCGATAACACTGCTGAAAATGGGGCTCGGTCGTAATGAACAAAACGCCGAACTGTATATGGCGCTGGGAAAAGAATACGTGGCTACCGAACGGTTCAAATCGGCGGTTACGGCTTACAAACGTGCAGTCGAGATTGGCGGCGACGAGTACCGCGAAGCGTATCTTCGGATTTCAGAGATCTATGCCGATCATCTGGGCAATCGGAAAGCGGCGGAAGGATACCGGAGACGATACGAAAGAGCAGGAAAATCGGCAGGCAGGAAAAAGGTTGCCGAAATAGGATAAAGCCTGTTCGTGGAGGGGAATTCGGACAGGCCTGGGTTGAAGCGATACCCCCCCTGCGGGAATCCGTCGGGTGAGACGTTCTGAAACGTTTCCCTCCAGGGTTCTTGTAACGAGCCGTTCCATTCCTTCGGGAAAGGGACGGCTCGTGTATGCGGAGCCCTCATTCACTCGGGACGGTACCCTTCGACCTGGCTCAGGGCGAACGGGGGGGGAGGAGTTGGGGACACTACCATTCGACCGGGTTCAGGGCGAAATGGGAAGCCAGACCTGAGCCGTGGCGCCGGGACCGTCTTCGTTGTTTCGAAGCTCAATTCTTCCGTCATGACTCTCGACTATTGACCTGACAATACCCAACCCCAGACCAGTGCCACCCTTGCGAGTAGAGAAGAATGGATCGAAGAGTCGTTCAAGGTGGTCGGGGTTAATC
>CAZEMW010000276.1:0-5673 GCA_964513105.1 uncultured Fibrobacterota bacterium | reverse complement strand
GGACAAAGGTGGCGGGAGTGGGAGAAAAACTGAAGCGGGCCCGTGAAGTCGCTCGGGAAGCCGATGTTGTGTTGTTTATCGGTGGATTGTCGCATCGTCAGGACAACGAGGGGGCAGATCGTACGGATATGAAACTGCCGTTTGAGCAGGATACACTCCTTGAGGCGGTTGCCGGGGAGAATCCCAACATCGCGGTATTTCTTTTCGGCGGAGGGGCTGTTGAAATGCCGTGGCTGGACAAAGTTCGGTCGGTCATGCAGTGCTGGTATCCCGGCATGGAAGGAGGTAGCGCTCTCGCCCGTACAATCTTCGGGGAAAACAATCCTTCAGGAAAGCTGCCGATCAGCTTCTATCGAAAACTCGACGACTGCTCCGCTCATGCCGAAGGGGAATACCGGGAAGAGCAGTGCACCTATAATGAAAGCATCTTCGTAGGATATCGGTATCTCGACCGAGAAGGGATCGAACCTCTGTTTCCCTTCGGGCACGGACTTTCGTATACGGAATTCGAGTACTTCGATTTGACGGTATCCCCGACCGGTGAGAAAAACCGCCCGGTACGGGCAAAAGTGCGTATACTGAATAAGGGGGATCGTTCGGGAGCTGAAACAGTACAACTGTACGTGGGAGCGGTCGGTAGCGGGGTGGTGCGCCCGCTGTGGGAGTTGAAAGAGTTCGGAAAGGTTTTTCTCAATCCGGGAGAGTCCGGGAATGTGGAAATCACCCTCGGTAGAGATGCATTCTGCTTCTATGATGTGATTTCGGAAAGTATGCGTATGGAACCGGGCACCTACAGAATAGCGGCGGGGGCTTCGTCGAGGGACCTGCGTGCCTTTGCGGAAATCACGATCCCCGACTGAAAACGTGCGGCCCGGGAACGCCCATGGGAGGGTGAACGCGGTTGCCGGTGGCATTGAGAGGTCGGCATGAAAAAGAGTGTAAGCGAATTAGGCAAATGGGGCATTTTCCCCCGAAAGACGGTTCTGGTAGCCGGTCCGTGCAGCGCCGAATCACCGGAACAGGTGATGAGCACGGCCGTTGCGCTGAAGAATTCACGGGTCGACCTTTTCCGGGCCGGTGTCTGGAAACCACGAACACACCCGGGAAGCTTTGAGGGAGCCGGTATACCCGCCCTGAAATGGGTAAAAAATGCGGGGCTTGCGGCCGGTTTGCCGGTGACCGTGGAGGTCGCGGAACCCGCTCATGTCGAAGCGGCTTTGGAAGCGGAAATCGATGTCTTGTGGGTCGGTGCTCGTACTACCGTTAATCCATTCTCGGTACAGGCGATTGCCGACGTGCTCCGCGGCACCAACACACGAATAATGGTGAAAAACCCGGTCAGCCCCGATATTGAACTCTGGATTGGGGCAATAGAGCGGCTGCTGGGAGTCGGTCTAACCAAAATCATTGCCGTACATCGTGGTTTCACCACCTCACGGGAAACCGTTTTCCGCAATGCTCCCAACTGGCGGATCCCAATCGAGCTGAAAACAAGAATACCCGGAATACCGCTCATTTGTGATCCAAGCCACATCTGCGGAAAACGAAGCCTCATACAATCGGTGGCGCAGCAGGCGGTTGATCTGCTTTTCGACGGGCTGATGATAGAAGTGCATATGGATCCGGCCCATGCGCTCAGCGATTCCAAACAACAGATCACCCCGGACCAGTTGCAGACGCTTCTGAAAGCTCTGCGGTACACGCGGCCTATGCCGGAAACCGTTGAACGGGACGAAGCGATAAAGCAACTCAGGAAGAAAATCGACACGGTGGACGGTCAATTGGTTGATCTGCTGGCGGAGCGTATGGATGCGGTGCGCAAAATCGGAGAACTGAAGCTGGAGCAGGGCATTTCCACCTATCAGCCTTTGCGATGGCGGGAAATTATGGAAAGCAGGGCTCGTCGCGCGCGTGAAAAGGGGCTTTCCGAAGAGTTTCTTCTTCGGGTGTACCAACACATTCATGAAGAGGCGCTTCGGCAACAGGAGATGCTCCACGCCCGTGGAGATCGCTGACTACCCCGGACGGCAGAGCTCAGGTCGTTTCTCCCGGAATGCTTTTTGCTTTATTCACCCCATCACTGCAAAACCGGGAAGGTGCCTGTAGGATGCTACCCATTTTGGCGTTGATACCCATCGTGCTGGTGGGTGTACTCATGGTTGGATTTGTGTGGCCGTCGAGTCGGGCAATGCCGCTTGGCATGATTGCGGCCGGGATTATTGCCGCCGTCTGGTGGAACATGCCGGTCGCCTGGCTGGCCGCGGCGACCATTGCCGGAATAATCAATGCGATCGATATACTTCTTATCGTATTTGGTGCTTTGCTGATTCTCCGAATGATGCGTCAGAGCGGCGCGATGAGCGGTATTACCGCCTCGATGCGTGCGGTTTCGACCGATCGTCGGGTGCAGGTGATCATGATTGCCTGGCTGATGGGGAGTTTCCTCGAAGGTGCGGCCGGATTCGGAACACCCGCGGCTGTTGCGGCGCCGCTGCTTGTCGGGATGGGATTTCCCCCTTTGGTCGCGGCGGGAGTAACTCTGGTGGCCGACAGCACGTCGGTCACATTCGGCGCGGTCGGTGTGCCGATCTGGGGGGGATTCGAAGCCGTGGCGGAGCTTCGAAACTGGCCGTTGGTACTGCGGGGAACGTCGGTACCTTTCAGCGAATTCCTGCAACGAGTAACCGCTCTATCCGGACTACAGCACTTTCTGGTGGGAACGTTTGTGCCACTTGCGATGGTGGTTCTCATGAGTTTGTTTGTTACCGGAAAAGCAAAAAGTGGTCTGTCGGCCTGGCGTATTGCTCTTTTCGGTGGATTGTGTTTTACCATTCCCCAGGCATTGATTGCCGTTTTCATCGGTCCCGAGCTCCCGTCACTTGTCGGTGCCCTGGTGGGTTTGGCGGTGTTTATACCCGTTGCCAAAAAAGGATGGTTGGCTCCGCAAACCAGGTGGGATTTTCCCGCACATGAAAGCTGGCCGAGTGACTGGGAAGGCGAGATTACGGCGGGGAATGCGGAAGAGGAATCAGGAGCGAAATTCGGAACTTTGAAATCATGGTCGCCCTATCTTGTTATTGCGGCCCTTCTTCTCATCAGTCGTCTCCCCGCCTTGGGGATTGCGCCGGTTCTGAAAATCTGGAAAATCGGGTGGACCGGAATTCTCGGAACTTCGCTGGGCAAAGAGATCACCCCACTGTACAATCCCGGCGTCGTACCGTTTCTTCTTGTAGCGCTTCTGATCCCGGTCTTCTTCGGTATGTCGAAAAAGGATACCGTCCAGGCGATTACCCATACTCTCAAGACCATTCGCCCCGCCGCGGTTGCGCTGGTATTTACACTTGCGATGGTCTACATAATGATGAACTCCGGTGAAGCGGCCCAACGGGATTCCATGTTGATTGTTCTGGCGGATGCGGCGGCCAATCTGACCGGTCGGGCCTGGGTACTGTTTGCCCCGCTGGTCGGTGCCCTCGGAACCTTCATTTCAGGCAGTAACACGGTATCCAATATCATGTTCGGGCCGTTCCAGTTCGGCACCGCCACTCGTACCGGATTGCCGCATTCACTCATCCTGGCTCTTCAGGCGGTAGGCGGTGCGGCCGGAAACATGATTTGTGTCCACAACGTGGTTGCGGCCCTGACTACCGTCGGTCTGGTAGGGCGGGAAGGCATTGTGATCAGAAAGAATCTCCCGGTGTGTATCGGATATTGTATCCTTGCAGGCCTTGTTGGCTTACTGTTTCTTGCGGTGCCGTTCTTATCCACTTTCTGATAGTACCACGACAAAACCGGATTGACGGTTTTGCATTACAGGCGAGGTATCGATGAAGATAAAACCGGTTCTCAAAGAGTATTACCCAATACTCATCTTTTTCGGCTTCATGCTTCTCGAGGCCATATTCCCGCTCCGTAAGAGAACTCGTCGACGAAGGCAGCGGTATCCGGTGAATGCGCTGCTGATCGCCGCCACAAATATCGGCGGGAGAATAGAGGAGCATCTGGCACAGAAAGCATCCCCTCACCTGATAGCCTGGACCTCGGGCATTCGTCGGCGAATAAAGATCCCTGCGTTTCTGTCTCCGATAATGAAACTTCTGGTAATGGATCTGGCATACTATTACTGGCATCGGCTGAATCACAGAGTGAGCTATTTCAAACGGTTTCATGCCGTGCATCATATAGATCCGGACCTCGATATTACCACCGCATCCCGGTTTCATGTTGTTGAGATGCTGAATTCAGCCCTTTTTCGCACGACCCAGCTTACCCTGGCCAACCCGTCAAAAAAACTGCAATCATTGTTCGACACGATTTTTAAAATCTCGGTTATGTTTCACCACAGCAACCTGCGTCTTCCCCGACGGTTGGAGCGCATTCTGAATTTTTTCATAGTAGCACCACGCATGCACGGCATTCATCATTCGGTCAAACCCAAAGAAATGGATGCCAACTACTCTTCTATTCTTACAATCTGGGACAGGCTGTTCGGTACGCTGAAACTCAACGTGCCGCAGAAAAAAGTGCGAATCGGGCTCGTCTGTTTCACCAAAAAGAAATACAACTCTCCCTTGAATGCTCTCATGGTTCCGTTCAGGTCGAAGCGGGGGGATTGCCGGAAGGGATGGTAGAAGCATGCGGGGCCTGGGGCTCACGTTCGTGGTGAGCTGCACACCGTTCGTGGTGAGCTTGTCGAACCACCCACAGCTTCAAAGAGTTCATAATTCCCGGCAAATGCACGAAGTTCGTTCGTTGATGAGGTCAAGCAGCGTCGTGGGCCGTTCCCCTTCGACTGGGCTCAGGGCGAACGGTTGGAGACCTGTTTCTTCACACCGTTAGTGGTGAAGTTAAGCAGCCTCAAGGGCCGGTCCCCTTCGACTTGACTCAGAGCGAACGGTTGGAGGCCTGTTCTACCTATCTCAATGCGCACGGTGTCGGGGTTGAGGGTGTCGCCGGAAGAACACCACGGCGACGGTCGCACCGAATAATGCGCCTATCGTGTCGAATATCAGATCGACCATCGTATCGACTTTTCCAACGGACAGGTTTTCTTCGGGAAACATGGTATCACGTATCCATTCGTACACTTCCCACAGTGCCCCCGCAGCGAGTCCGAGTCCCGCCAGAGAGATCACGAGCAGTACGACATGGGTTTGTGCGCCGATTAGTACGTTCCTGTAGAGATACCCACCAATAAAAATCGTGAGAGCAAAGGCGGTGAAGGCGTGCATTGCTTCGTCGTACCACTGAACCGCAGACCATAGATTCGTGACATTGGCGGCAACGTATGCCACCAGCGCTATGATCATGAGCGTCCACCCGAGCTTTTTTGACTGCGAGACCATGTATTGACTATCTCCTCGTCCCGGTACGTTCTTGAACCATACAACAATCACATACCATGCCGGCCCGCGGTAATCGCAAACACTGGGCGATTAAAAAAAAATCAGAAAAACACTAAAGGTTTTTCAGGACCTGCCGATACTCTTACTGCGGTAGGGTGCGCCGAAAAAAAAATCTGAGTGCACCAGGTCACCGGGCGGAGAGGGGAAGCTCTGCTGCGGATGACACGGAAGTCATAAACAAAACCACAAGGGAGGTCCCAATGTCTATGTCCCTAACGAGTGCCACTTCGTCCATGTCACGGTCGTTTACCGCGGCACAGGGTGAGAT